>CBIHQO010000233.1:0-8625 GCA_966211735.1 uncultured Schlesneria sp. | reverse complement strand
TGGTGTGTCCTTGATGCCGCCAGCTGCCCCATTCCCCACAGGGCATGCAAACGTGCCAGGCGGTGCTTCGATGATGCCAGCAGATCCTTCAGCAAGGGCAACGATTCAGCGCCGCGATTGGCCAGCTCAAACTGTGATCGCTGGCGGACTCGTTGATCGGGATGGCTCAGCAGGCCGATCAATTCCGTTGAAGGTCGTTGTTTGAATCCCGTGCGCACTATTTCCGCCGTTTGAGTGACACTCGGCTCAGTCACAATGCGCGGATCAAACACGGTATAGATGCGGCCTCCCGCGCTGCCGCCATTCCAGATCAAGCTCACAAAATCGCTGACGTACAATTTGCCGTCGTAACCAAATTCGCAGTCAGTCGCGGAAATGGGGTTCATGAAAACATGCTCGTCGATCGTCTCGAAGCCAGCACCGCGCGGCTTGATACTGAAGGAATCAATGCCCCCATTGCCCGTGTAGTTGCACATGAAGAAGTGATGGTTGTACTTCGCCGGCAATCCGGTACCGGGATAGTACGTAAAGCCCGACGGCCCAGCCCCCAGCTTGCCGACTGGCGGAAGAGACCCCGCAGGCCGTTGTCCTGAGGCAGCAGCAGGATCGGGCGTCGGCTTCCCATTCGCCCCAGTCATATCACCACCCCACAGGTGCCACATCTTCTCAGCATGCCAGGGACCGGTCAGGTAGGGCTCGGCGATCGACTGGTATGCCATGTTCCAGCCACTGTCGCTTCCCTCCAGGCAGTAGACGAGGCGCGAGTGATCTCCCTTGTCACAGTTGTTGTCGGCGGCAAACAAATTGCCGAACTGATCGAACGCCAGTTCCTGTGGGTTCCGCAACCCGCGACAGACAACTTCGAATTCACTGCCATCCGGAAAACAGCGAAAGACCGCGCCATTACGTGGGCCGTGAAATACCCCGCCGTCTGGCGTCGTCACGTGAAAGCCACGATCTCCGATTGAGAAGTACAGCTTGCCGTCCGGTCCCCAGCATAGGCCGTGCAGATCATGCCCGAGGAAGCCGGCGTTCACTCCAAAGCCGGTGTGAATGATCTGCCGCTCGTCGGCAACGCCATCTCCATTGGTGTCACGCAGCCGCCAGAGATTGGGGATGCACGTGAAATAGACATCCCCATCCATCGCCATGACACCCGCCGCCAAACCATCCAGCGTACCGTTGAAATCGGGTGCGAAGACCGTCGATCGATCCGCCTTCCCGTCACCGTCGGTGTCTTCGAGCAACCGGACCTGATCTGCGACCTTACGGAACCAGTCCATTCCCCCTGCAAACTTCGAGGCAAACTTCTCATACATCTTCAGGCGATCGTCGAGCGTCTGGATCTGCAGATCATCGTCCAGCAGGAACGGGCGTGTCCGATTCTCTTCGGTCCCCAGATTGAAGCGATATTCTTCGGCAACGTAGACGCGATTTCGTTCGTCGAGCCCAATCGCGACAGGGGATGCCAGCTTCGGCTCAGCGGCAAACAACTCGACCTTCATCCCTTCGGGAACTTTGAAAGTCGCCAGCCGCTTAGCGGCGGCATCCGTTCCATCTGGCAGCACGGGCGGGGTGGCCATTGCCAACCCAAGCATCGCAGTGAAGCTGGCCGCACAGATCATGATCAATATTCGAGAACGCACAGTCACAGCTCCATCAATAAACAGCAGCCAATTCCGATCAGTCCGCACGACAATACCAGCGCTCGACGAATGTGGACACCGTATGGGGCGTCGCCACCCAGCCGCTCGGCTGTCGAACCACCGGACTCTAAACCTTCTGCCTTTGGAGTGCTCCGGCGCGACGGAGCTTTGGCGTCAGTCACCACAGAGCCAAAACGAAACGAGAAGAAGAGTGAGAAACACGGTCGCCAGTTGGCCCCGTCTTGAGTTCGCTGTCTGCTCGATCCGATCTGGCCTCTATATGACTTCGATCCAAAGCCGCGTCCAGCCACCGCACTCCAAAGCATCTGCCACTGTCGCCACCCGTCGACGCGGTATTTCTCGTACAGCCGGATTCTTCGGCATAGACGTTGCGTCATGGTAGATTTGCCTGTTCGGACTGATCGTCACAATGCTTTGTCGTCGATCGCACTAACCGGCAGAATCGTAACAGGATACATGACTGAAAGACCTCGAATTGGCCAACAAAGCCGGATCGAACAGGGGCGCTACGTTCAATGAACTGAATGCCTGTGATTGACACTCTGTTGACGTTCGGCAACATCACGACGGCCGAGCCAACCGAGCTGGCATCGTGATTAAATATTCGACTCGCTGACTGCGATGGTCCAAGAGTGAAGCGGCATCAGAAGTTGCTGCCAAGCACCGCGCATTTCTCGTCGCGCCATTCTGCGAATGTCGACTTCCGGCAACATTGCGGCACGTGCGATGCATTCAGGCAACAACGTGACTGAGACGCTGCAACCAGCCAAGTTCAGTCAGCCAACGCAGTTCAATGTTGTCCTGAATGCTCGCCAGATCACGGCCCTCGCAGGGGTGAACGCCTGTTGTGGGAATCGCCAACCGAGTTCTGGTGAGTTCCAAGGGGCTCCTGGGCAACCAGGGGCCTTCCTTTAGATAACCTCACGAGGGCTGGGACCTCGACGAATCCATTCATCGATCCTTGTTCCATCTTCACTCTTTACGAACCGAAAGCCACGACATGCACATTCCTTCGATGACTCTGAACGAAGTGCTCGGCGACGAAATGAACTGGCCGACGACCTGCAATGCGATCGACCTGCTGTCGGAAGTCGAAGTCATCCTGGGACGTGATATTCCAACGCAAGAGGTCTTCCTGGTTTACGGCCGCAATCGCCTGAAGGCACTGGCCAAAGACAAGAGTGAAGATGTCGACGTCCTGATGATCGATATCACTCGTCAGACCAACGAACTCGATCGGCTGCTCGCCTTGGTGCAACTCGCCAAGCACGGCGACGACTACGTGGAAGTGGCCTGACACTAAAGCGCATCCCACGTAATTGCGGCGTCCCGCGGGCCGAAGATCACTTTGTCTAACCCCTGCCGCAACGCGACACGTAAGTGCTCTCAGCACTGATCAGCGTTCCAGGTTCCAGTCATCTCGTTCGTAACGAGATGCCGCCAGCAGTCTGGCTTGTTCGATGACGGCCGCGGGGCACTCCTCGCGTCGACCGTTCCAGGCGGCAACCAGGCAGCGCAGGATTTCGTCACGCGGAACGGCAAGGTTGGTGATGAAGTCCGTATGAATTCGTTGCAATCGATAGTCTGGTTGCCGCGAGGGTGACTTCAGCAGCCGCTGAACTTTGTTCAGATCGTAGTCGTACAGAATCGTGCCGTGATGCAGGAACGCCTGCTTCAGCCACCTCTGTGAATTGCCCGAGAACTTACGATCCCTCACCACCAGATCGCTGGTCCCGCAAACTTCGATACCGGGAACTACCGCTTCCAATTGTGACGCGATTGTCTGCATCACCAATCGAGTGACAGCCGTAACGCCACCAGTGCGTACTGCGTCCGTGAGGGGCAACACCACGGCGAACCCCAGGCAGCCGGGTCCGACCAGTACGGCCCCGCCACCGCTGGATCGTCGATAAATCGACACCCCCTCGGCCTGACACTGCGGATGATTGACTTCAGTCTCCACCTGATTGGACCGCCCCAAGACCACGAAGTCGCTGGTTGGCTCCCAAGTCCGCAGGAACGCCCGCTGCGGATTCGCGTCCACTTCGTGAAGCAGGACTTCGTCGAGTGCCAGATTCTCTGCCGGCGTTGGCAACGTGATGTCACACCAGCGAAGACTCTCAGGCCAAAGTCCGACAGAGGAGGGAGGCATCACTTTCAGCGCGGCGATCGCCGCCCTTTCTTCAACGTAGACGGCACGGTCGGTGTGCCGCCTTAAGTAGCCTTCCCGCTCCGCGAGAAGGCTACTTAGGGCGAAGCGACTAGAAGACATCAAATATGAATCGCTCGTCCATCGACCGCGAAGGCGGCCTCTTTGACGACTTCGGCCAGCGTCGGATGCGCATGCGAACTGCGTGCGATGTCCTCGCTGCTCGCACCGAACTCGATGGCGACCGCGGCTTCGGCGATCAAATCACCGGCGCGGGGGCCAAGAATATGAACGCCCAGGATGCGATCCGTCTCGGCGTGCGCCAGCATCTTCACGCGGCCCTCCGTATGCCCCAACGCCTTCGCGCGAGCATTCGCGATGAATGGAAAAGATCCCTTGCGATAGGGAATTCCCGCATCCTTCAATTGCTCTTCTGTCTTGCCGACGCTGGCGATTTCGGGATCGGTATAGACCACTCCGGGGATGGCATCATAGTTGACATGGCAGTACTTGCCCGCCAATCCTTCCGCGCAGGCAACTCCCTCTTCTTCGGCCTTATGAGCCAGCATCGCACCTGGAATCGCGTCGCCGATGGCATAGATCCCGGGAATCGACGTTTGGAAGTGGCGATCGACCTGGATGAAGCCGCGATTGGTTCGAGCCACGTTCAAGGCATCGAGTCCCAAGTCACCGGTGTTTGGCAGACGACCGACCGCCAGCAGAACTCGATCACAATCGATCGGCTCCTGACCTTCGCACTCGACCACGCAGCGTCCGTCTTTCAGGCGAGCACCAGTCACGCGCATCCCCAGCCGGAACTCCAAGCCTTGCTTCTGGAAAATCTTTTGGGCTTCCGTCGCAAGCTCAGTATCCATGCCAGGCAGGATGCGATTCAGGTACTCCAGCACCGTCACCTTCGCGCCCAGGCGTGCCCACACGCAGCCCAGTTCGAGTCCGATCACGCCGGCACCAATGACAACCAGGTGCTTCGGCACTTCCGGATACGTCAACGCTTCCGTGCTGGTCCCGATCAGCTTGCCGTCGACTTCCACTCCCTTGAGCGGAGCAGAAATGCTGCCGGTGGCGATCAAGATGTTTTTTGCGGACACTTCCTGAGCTTGTGGGCCTTCGATCGCAACTCGGCCCGGTGCCACGATTCGTCCATGGCCCGTGTAGCGAGTGATCTTGTTCTTCCGGAACAGACCTTCAACTCCCTTGCAGAGGGAAGCGACGATCTGATCTTTTCGCTGCAGCATCTTCGGCAGGTCGAGCTTCACGCCATCGACGTTCACACCGAATTCGGACAGATGCCCAGTCGCCATGCGATACAGTTCGCTGGCTTCGAGCAGCGCCTTGCTCGGAATGCAGCCTACTCGGAGGCAGGTCCCGCCCAGAGCATTTTCCTTTTCGATGCAAGCCACATTCATGCCGAGTTGCGCCGCGCGAATTGCTGCGACGTATCCCCCGGGGCCCGCTCCAATGACGACCAGATCGTGTTGTGTCATGCGTCAAATTTCCATCAAGTAAGACGAAAGCCCGAACTCAAACGAGTCGGGCTTGAATCGGGAGGTTTCCCCCCGCTCGGGATTTCGAATACAAGAGCGCGTCCCATGTCACTACGGCATCCCGCGAGCAAAAACCACTTAGGCTAACCATGCTGCAACGCGACACCACAGTGCACCCGCACTAACGATTGCGACTGAATTAGACATCCAGCAGCAGGCGAACCGGGTTTTCAATGCAATCCTTAATGCGTTTCAGGAAACTGACCCCTTCGCGACCATCGACGATGCGGTGATCATAGGTCATCGCCAGATACATCATTGGACGGATGACAATCTGCCCATCGCGTGCGACCGGTCGATCCTGGATAGCATGCATTCCCAGCACACCGCTTTGTGGCGGATTGACGATCGGGGTCGACAGCAGCGAACCGTAGACGCCGCCATTGCTGATTGTAAACGTCCCGCCGGTCAACTCATCCGGAGTCAGTTTTCCGTTTTGAGCTCGCTTGGCAAAGTCGGAAATCGCGAGTTCGATTTCGGCAAAGCCCATACGTTCGGCGTTACGCAGCACGGGGACGACCAGTCCCTTGCCGCCACCAATCGCGACGCCGATGTCGTAGTAGTTGTGGTAGACGATTTCGTTGCCCTGGATCTCGGCATTGATCGCCGGGAAAGCCTGCAAGGCATCGATCGCGGCCTTTACGAAGAACGACATGAAGCCCAGCTTGATGCCGTAGCGTTCAGTGAATGCATCCTGATGCTGCTTGCGCAACGTCATGATGCCCGACATATCGACTTCGTTGAACGTCGTCAGCAGCGCGGCATTCGTTTGAGCTTCCACCAGACGAGCGGCAATCCGCTTACGAATGGGGCTCATTACCTGTCGCTTCTCAGACCGCTCGCCAGTTTTGACAACAGCTTTAAATGTCGGGGGCGTGACGACCACCGGTTGTTTCGGTTCAGGTGGTTTCACCGGCGCGGTGACAGCACCGGCCGCGACCGAGATTTGCCGTTGAACGTCTTCTTTCAGGAGTCGTCCGCCGGGCCCGGAAGGGGTGACTTGCGAGGCGGACATGCCGTTCTCAGAAAGGGTGCGCGCTGCGGCCGGCATGACTCGCGGACCGTCGTTCGAGTTGCCAGGTGCGGGTGCCGGAGTTGAAGCAGCAGTCGGCTTTGACTCAGCAGGGGCGGCTGGTGCAGGGGCGGCCGGAGCCGAACCTGCGGTCACGGTTTCATCGATCACTGCGATCACTTCGCCGACATCGGCGGCATCGCCAGCGGCTTTCAGCACCTTGGTGATTTTGCCGGCACTCGGAGAAACAATCTTTTGCGTTGCCTTATCGCTCTCGACTTCGACGAGTTCGTCATCGACGGCAACGACATCGCCTTCCTGCTTCAACCACTCGACCAGCACGACGCTGGTGACCGATTCACCGAACCCCGGCACTTTTACTTCGACAGTCATGACGTCCTCAGTTTCAGTATGTATTCAGCCTCGACGGGCATCGTCTGTTGTCAGTCACAGCGGATTAGTGCGGGTCGCACTTAGGTGTCGCGTTGAAACATGGGTTAGACACATTGGGTTTTGGCTCGCGGGATGCCATAATTAGGCGGAAGCGTTCTAGTGTGCGGCACGCGGCTTCAGTGAAGCACCGATCGCCTTCGTCAGGATTTCGTCCTGTTCAATATCGTGGCTGCTGTGCGATCCCGTCGCCGGGCTGGCCGATGCCGGACGGCTGATGCCGTCAAACGGATGGCGACCAAACAGCGACTGGCCATAGACCACTCGCAGGAATCGCCACGCGCCCATATTTTCAGGATCTTCCTGAACGAAGACAACAGGCGTCCCTTCGGCATAGACCGCCAGCTTTTCTTGCAGGATGTCATCTGGCAGCGGATATAGCTGTTCCATTCGCAGGATCGCGACATCAGTGCGACCGAGTTCGGTACGACGCGCCAGCAGATCGTAGTAAACCTTACCCGAGCAGAGCAGGATCTTCTTCACGCCGGTCGGATCGATCTCGGGTGCGTCCGCGATCACGCGTTGGAAGGTTCCCGTCGCCAGATCGTCGAATGTCGAGACCGCTTCTTTCAGCCGCAACAGTGACTTGGGTGTCATCACGATCAGCGGCTTACGCCACTTTCGCAACACTTGGCGTCGCAGGACGTGGAAGATCTGAGCGGGAGTCGTCGGGCAGACCACTTGAATGTTGTCTTCGGCACACATCGTCAGGAACCGTTCCAGGCGAGCACTGGAATGCTCAGGACCGTTCCCTTCAAATCCGTGTGGCAACAGCATCACCAGGCCGCTCAGGCGATTCCACTTGTCTTCGGCACTGACGACGAACTGGTCGATGATGACCTGTGCGACATTGGCAAAGTCGCCGAACTGGGCTTCCCAGCAGATCAACCCGTCTGGCGTATCAAGACTGTAGCCATATTCGAAACCGAGCACGCCAGTCTCGCACAGGCAACTGTTGTAAATCCCCAACGGCCCCTGGGTCGGGGACAGATTGGCAAGCGGCGTGAAAATCTTGCCGGACTCGCAGTCATGCAGCACCGCGTGCCGATGCCCGAACGTGCCGCGTTCAACATCCTGACCATGCAACCGAACAGGATAGCCTTCCAACAAGAGGGTGGCGAAGCCGAGCGATTCTCCGGCAGCCCAATCCAATGGCCGTTCACCACGTGCCATGGCGCGCCGGTTCTGCAACAAACTGAGGCGTTTTGGATCGGGATTGAAGATCTTCTCATGGGGATGGAAGTCTTCAGGGAACTGAGTCAATCTGTCGAGGATCTCAGCTAGTTTCGCTGGATCGACTCCAGTATCGACGTCCGCGATTCCAGTCTCGGGCCCACCGACATAGCCGCGCCACAGCCCCTGCAGCATGTCCCAGCGATGCTCGTAGCCGGGCCCTCGTGCGACTTCGTATTCCGATTCCAACTGCTGCCGATGCACGAATTGCACACGATCAGCTTCGTCTTGTGCCATCCCACCCATCTTCAAGAGTTGGTCGAGATAACTTTGACCGACCTTTTTGCGAGCCCGAATTTTGTTGTACATTAAAGGTTGGGTGAAGGCGGGCTCGTCCTGTTCATTGTGACCGCGCAACCGATAGCAATACATGTCGATCACGACGTCGCGGTGGAATTCCTGTCGGAAATCCAGCGCCAATCGCACAACCTGAGCCACCGCCTCTGGATCTTCGCCGTTCACGTGGAAGATCGGAATCTGCAGCATCTTCGCAACATCGGTCGCATAGGCGGTCGATCGCGCCTGCAACGGACCTGTGGTGAATCCGAT
>CBIHQO010000232.1:0-8650 GCA_966211735.1 uncultured Schlesneria sp. | reverse complement strand
GGTTTTGGGTCGCGCTTTGTCGGCCTGGATGCGGGCGTAAACCTCGCTGCGATGAACCTCTACGTCGGGCGGCGCGGCAAACCCGATGCGGACGTTGTGTCCCGACACCTCCACGACGCTGACGATGATGTTGTCGCCAATGTTCACCGATTCGCCGCATCGTCTTTTTAAAACCAGCATTCGAATTCTCCTCAAGTTGAAGGCACATTCCGTGGACCGGGTCGTCTCTTCCGTAGGACGGGTTTCCAACCCGTCATTCTTCAAAGCGTCGATGAACGTCGAGGGGAGCGACTCAAGGCCATAACCAAAGCCCCTCCCACGAGCGGCCTAGCACGCCACTTCCACATCGGCGATCTCGTAGGCGATTCGTCGTGGAGCTTTCAGGGTCAGCGTCACGTCCTCGCCGTTGACGATGCGACGCACCTGCAGTTGTGATGGGATCCAGTCATCTTCCACGTCGAGCACCACCGCTTCCTGATCGACCGAGAACGCCGCCAGCAGCGATTCCCTTTCGCAACGGTGATGCGTGAACGTGATCTGATCGGCCAGCCAGTCGCCGATATTGCGCTTGAGTTCGACGAGCGACCACCATTCGCGAGCGTCGCTGCTGAGCTGGTCGACCGTGGCCTGTAGACGTGCGATCTGCTGCGTCAGCGACGCGTTCTCGGCCTTCGCGTCTGCCAGTACAAGATCCGTCGTTGATGCGATGTCCGTCGTGAAATCAGGCTCTGTTTGCGTGGGCATGAGTCGTGAACCTCTGTGTGTGGTGTTGTTCTGATCGTTCCCCAAGCATACCGCTCGTCTACCGCTGTGTAAACGGAGAATATTCTGACGCAAACACAGAAAATACACTAGGAAGACGGAAACAATTAACGCGGATACAGTTCCAGCCGCGGACATTTTTTCCCCGAGCTGCTGTTTCGAGGTGAGACATGGGCAAGAAACTAGAAATCAGGACGATTTCCGAGGTGCAATCGACGGCCGAAGCCCTGGTCAAAGCGGCCGGCCGGCTGACCGCCGTCTGCCTGGACATGAAACGCCTGAAGATGGACGAAATCGTCCTCTACTGGGCGCAACGCCAGTGGACCGCGTTCGACATCGTGACAGAAATGTGCAAAGACGCCGAACTGATGTCAGAAGCCCAGTTCACCGCGTTCCAGCAAGGCCGCAAATCGGTCTACTCCGCCACCATGGAACGAACCGCCCGAGACACCGCCAAGAAAAAAGCCAAAGCCACGCCGGTCGCCAAGGCGACTAAGAAGGCGGTGGGGAGGCCGAAGAAGAAGGTGTAGGCTGCCGGCTGAGCGTCTATTTCCTTCTAGGACGAGGTGAATCAAGGTGGCCAAGGTGGACTTGTTTTATCTGCGGCCATAAGACGCTCGACAACCGCTGCGATTGGGACATCTGCCCGGTCTGTTTCTGGGAGGACGATACCTGGGTCGACGGGAATCAGGACGAGAGCAGTCCGGCAAATGGTGACTTGCGGGTGTCCGAGGCCCAGGCCAGCTATCTGGTCCATCAATGTTGCTGTCTGGCGATGCTTTCCCACGTCAGGGCCCCAAGACCCGACGAAGAACTCGACCCCGCTTGGGTACCTCTTCCAGAGGCAATCGTTCTCGCACATCAAATGCGGTCGATAGCGGATTCGGAGTCATAGGCATGCGAGCTTAAAAGTTGAAACTGGATTAACACCCGCAGATGGTTTTGCGTCAGTCCCGGCAGGGACTGAGCAGAGCAGCCGATGGGTCTCTAACGCCGGGAGCCCATCCTACGGAAGAGCAGACAGCCTTCGTACTCGTCGGTATCCTGTGTCTGAGTCGAATTATTTCACAATGGACCATGGCGAGGCGACTGGGGTGGACGAACAGGCGGGTGAAGACGAACCGATGGACCTGGAGATGATTCTGGAGGCGCTGAAGGTCTCCAAGAGTTACCAGGATTCGTTTCAAGAACTGGCGGGCAATCTTCGCACGATGGATCCGTCGAAGATGACGACGGCCCAGGTTCGCAGCCTGTTCGACATGCTGGCCAACTTCTTCGAAGCGGTGGCTCAGAACGATCAGCAGTCTCGCAAGCTGGTCGACGAAGCGTTGCGGTATGTGAAATTGTCTCAAGGGGAACAGTGACTTCGAGAGATTGGAGGGGCAGGAGATGAATCACAAATGATAATTGGTGATCCTGTTACTTTCGCAATCGAATCCCGAATTGAAGTGGCACACGAAGAGCGAAGGCTGCTCGCACTTGGCTTGTTCGTGATTCATGTCGGTGGGTTTCGATACGGTGTTTATCAGCACGATGCTTCGGCACTTGCGGTTTCGTTTGACGAAGTCGGGAGGCGTATCGCACGGCGGGGCCGACACACGGCACCCTTCGTCAACTGCGATGCTGCCGCGATTGCGGATGCCTATCGAGGTGCCATCTACGGCGAAGTTCAAGAGGATCAATATCTTGGAATGCCTCGGCAGGAGTTCGAGGATCTGATCCATGATCATCGGATTGATTGGGCACCCGATGGTGATGAATGCTTCGACGACGGAAGCTATGTCCTTCAGTTTGATGTCGGCGATCGCGTTCGACTCATCGCATTTCGGACAGACAGTTGGCCGTACGACCCCGACACATTGCGAGATGTCTGGCTTGCTGCAGACCACTACTATGCCATCCTCATTCGTTGGCGCGAGGCGTTTCAAGTCAAGTGGGAATCGATGCCACACAAGGACCGAGGCTTGATTTAGTGAGCCTCATTGAGTGAAGGGCTGAACATGTCCGACAAACCACCACGAACCTATAGCATCCTGGAATTGCTTAAGCCGGTTGTGTTGCTGGTTCTGATCGCAACCAGCGGTATGGTGGTTTGGTCGTTTTATCACTTCGAATGGCCCGGATTCCTGCTGTCTCTGATCGTGGCTTTCTTCGCGGGAAGCATGGTCGGGGCGATTGTTCGAGTGCCATTGATTTCGACCTGGGGAGTGATGGGAACGGCGGGTGGTCTGTTTGCGGGAGTGACTCAAGGCTGGCAATATCATGGTTGGATCGGTGCGATTGCTGGCGGAGTGATTGGTGTCTTCGGCGGCCTGGTCTCTGCCATGCTGCTGTCGATGTGCCTGTCGTTTGTTCTGGTGATGTGTGGTATCGATCCGTTTGTGAACGCTGGTGCAGAGGGCGAAACAACGTCGCACGCAGCTTGACGTAGGCCGCGAGTCTTGGCGCGAAGGCGACGCTCACCGGGGCATCAACAAAAACAGCCGCCTGACCTCAAAGAGATCAAGCGGCTGCATAAACGTCATCCGTGACGATAACCGGGCGGCTCGCTTTGCAGCGGACCGCTCAGATTACTTTCAGGTTGCTATTAGCGTGGTTGTCGTGGCAGGTCTTCATTGCGGTGGTAGAGCCAACCGCGGCGGATCGCCTCGCGGCGGCGTTCCCATTCGTTCTTGTCGGCCCATTCGGCCTGCATTTCGTCTTCGGTCGCTTCGTCCCATTCGCGGTCGGCGTAGTGACGGCTGGCGGCGTAGCCATAGCGATAGGCTGGCTCATCGGCGTCGTTGTACGCTTCGAGCTGGCCGGTCTTGTTGTGTGGGGTCTTGGCGTTGCCAGGTGGAATGGGCTTGGAGCCGGCGGCTTGAGAAATTGTGTCGCCGACCTGTTGATCCAGGTTGGGCTCATTGCCACCCATGTCGTGCTTCGTCTGGGTCCAGTCGCGTTGGAACGCGGCTTTGACCTTCGACCAAGCCGTATCATCTTCTTCTGTGTACCACGCAGGACGCACTGGTTGTACGGTCGCCATAGTCGTCGTTCCTTAGTTGAGTAAAGAGACGCCGTCACCGCGCCAGAATGGTCGCAGTCGGTCGTGCCTCAGAAAGAGACTGAAGAAGATTAAGCAGATCGCATGCCGAGTGGGGACGAATTCGAAGAGGAAAGCAGGGAACCACGGATCTCACCAACGAAGACGAATGGTTTCTGCCTTCGATTTCATTCTGAAGCGGTGGCGATCGCTCGGCTGAGAGCTTCCTTGAACCCGATCGGGTGAATAGCGAAGATTTTGCTGGCCCGCTTGTCCTGGACGACTGTGGGATTCTTGAGCCCTTCGATCAGATGTCGACCGATCGCATACGTGGCGGGAGTGACCACCGCCAGCCAGAGGCCCGACAGATACGGTGTCAGCACTGGAACAAAAATGAGTAACCGTCGCAGGCCCTTTTGATGAGCGTATTCGCGGATCAGGCCGGCGTAAGTGACGACTTCCTGACCACCTATCTCGAAGACGCGATCCCGGCCCGGCGGCAGTTGCCTGGCGGCGAGTAAATAGGCGAGCACATCGTCGATCGCGATGGGTTGCGTCGCAGTGGTCAGCCAGCGCGGACAGATCATGACCGGCAGACGATCGGTCAATGACTTCAACAGTGTGTACGAAAGACTGCCAGCGCCGATGACCATGCCCGCTCGGAATTCGACCGTGTCGACTCCGGATGAGTTCAGGATTCGGCCGACTTCGTGGCGGCTGCGCAAGTGCGGAGACAGCTTCGGATCATTGTCGTCTCCTAAGCCCCCCAGGTAGATGATCCGTTGGACCTTTGCGTTGCTGGCGGCCTCGGCAAAGTTCGTCGCGGCTTGTCGATCCTGCTCTTCGAAGTCGCTTGAATCAGACATCAAATGGACCAGGTAGTACGCGGTCTGCACTCCCTTTAGCGCACGATCCAGGGAAGCCGCATCGAGCACATCGCCCTGGACGATCTGCGTGGATTCCTTCACCTGCGGCCGCAATTTGTCTGGGGTTCGAGCCAGACAGCGAAGTTGAATCGGCAGTTGTTCAAGCAGCGGAAGCAGTTTCCCGCCGACGTAGCCGGAAGCACCGGTGAGCAACACAATGGGCTGATTCGCCGGTTCTTGATCTTCCGGCTGCGATGGTGACATAGTATTCGCCGATTTTGTGGTGAAGTCGCGTATGCTATTTGCGAATAGGGTGCCGCAGCGAGAATTATCGCTCAGGATACTGCAACGGGGGCTCGACGGCGGGCAAAGATTGAAGGTGAACGTTGTTTTTTCAAAAGCCGTCGGCCGAAGCGGTCGCTCGTTTCCTGGCCACTCAGGTCGATCTTCCCTTCAGCTATCCCGATGTGGGCGCGTCGGCGAGCAGGCCTCCGGTCGGCTATGACGTGGATCGGACACGCATCAAGCTGGGGGAAGGCGAAGCGGTGTATTTAGCAGCGGCCGCCGCAATCAAACGCTGGCAGCAATTGCGGCTCGGCTGGGTCGACGTGTGGCCTCGAGATACCGCGATTCGAGAAGGAGCCCTGGTGGCAGTGATCGGCCAGGCGATCGGCGTCTGGTGGCTGAATGCGTGCCGGATTATCTACGTCGTTAGCGAGACCGGTCCGATCAGCCGCTTCGGGTTCGGCTATGGGACGTTGCCCGGTCATAAGGAAAGTGGCGAAGAACGATTCCTGATCGAATTCAATCGCGCCGACAATTCAGTCTGGTACGACATCCTGGCCTTCTCGCGTCCGAACCACTATTTGACCCGTCTGGGCTATCCAGTCGTCCGCCGCCTGCAAAAACGCTTCGGTCGTCATTCCAGTGCGGCGATGTTGCAGGTCTGTTCGCAGGTCGAGTGACGTTGCAGGGTGACAAGGGAAAGTGCCAATCATCGAGTGTGATTGGGTCACGCGGGCGGCAGTCCGATGTCTCGCTGTTTTAGCTGTCGTCTTAGTCCCTTACGGGACTGCAGATCTGAACCGGATCTCTGTCAGAGACTGGTGTCATCCACTCAGGAAGACAGGTTGACGGCGTGCGCTATTTTTGCAATTGCTCGAAAGCCAAACGCAATAACAAGCTGCGAACCAACAGTGATGCTGCTGGCAAAAAAACTTGGCGAGTTTCCAAAATAGTGGTTGCGATTTGGAGAACTGCGAGTATCCTCGTGCCTGTCTTCGACGCACTGGTTCAAACGATGTTGAAGACGGGTTGACGATCACGACACGACGGCAAATGACGCTCGTTTGTGATTGGTCCCCCAGGCTGCGGCGGATGGTTTCGCCCTTCATTTCCATGCTGTCATGATGTCAGTGTGTTCTTCCGGCAGTGTGATGCCGCAACGCTGACGAAAGAGGTCATCGACACATGCGAGCTATGACGATTCACACGGACACGACCGAACAGAACCTCGATCTGGCCATCGACCGGCTGGAAATGGATGCGGCTGATTTCTGTCAGCGACGCGTGCATGGTGAGATCACCGTGCGACTGCGATTCGTGGATGGGGTCGCCGTGCAGTGGGGCGTGAATCACGAGGAAGTCTACAAGACAGGCCGCGATTCGTTGCCGCATGGCGGCCTGACGGACGTGCGGTCACGGCGATCGTAGGCTGCACTTTAAGTAGCCTTCTCGCTCCGCGAGAAGTAAACCGATGGACGCGACGCCGTGATCCGCCATCGCGTTCCGCTGCTTCAGTTCACGCGGATTCGCGGTTGGCTTACTTCTCGCGGAGCGAGAAGGCCGCTTACTGAGACTGCTACTTAAGACAATTCGATTTCGGGACTGTAACCAACAGCCCGGCATTTCTTCCGCGAATCGCGGTCGAGCTGCCGGGCTGTTTTGTTTTGACGTTGTTGTGTTCTTCCTCGCTAAAAGGCAGATCCATGCTCACGAAACCTGTCACGTTTGATCTCTCGGGCCTCTTCAACAGTTCGTTCCTGCTGCGGCTGGTTACTCTGATCCTCGGTGCTTGCGGCGTCTATGGAGCGGTCGGCTCGGTGCCGAAGATGGCGAGTGCCGCGGGGGCTCCGATCAATGATGTGCTCAATACGCTCTTGCCGGCTCTTGGAGCAGTCGCGACGTGGTTTGCATCGAACTGGTTCCAGGTGAAGCCCGATCTGATCCAGGCGGTGACGACGGTGATCGCCAACCCCAAGGATCCTGTCGCCGATCTGCAACTGGCCGCGAAGTTACTCGGTTACCTGCAACAGCAGTGGCCGAACGAGCCCGAGATGCTGCGGAGTTTCAGTGATGGTGTGAAGAAGCTGACCGATGCCGTGGTGAGCGACCTTTCGAAGCAGCAGGGGGCGACCACTTCGTGATCCCAGCGGATGCAGAAACGGAACAGGCGTTGTCACGGTTGTGTGTTCGATTACAGCAAACGTTTGAACGGCGAGTGAACAAGCATGAAGTCAACATCGCAAACAAGACTAATGATTGTCGTAGCGATACTGCTGTGGGGCAGCGGGTGCCACGTCCAGTGGGATCAACTGCTGAAGGTCGATCATACGACGATCGATCCGGCACCGCCTGCCGTCGTCACTCAGCCGCAGTTTCGGCTGCTGATCATTGAAGAGACGGCCGATCGACCGACGTTGCCCGCCGAGCAACTGGGCATCTTCACGTCGACGACGGTCCGAGATTACCTCGACCAGCATTGCGTGACGCTGGCGGATGGATCGCACGGCTATCGCATTGTCGACCAGGACGACGTCGCCAACCTGCCGGCGGAGTTTCAGGCGACGGCCAAGCTGAAACGAGAGGCCACGCCCTGGCTGTACTGCACCGATGGAACTCGCGGGCTGAGTACGCCGCTGCCGGCCAGTGTTGAACAGTTGCTGGCGAAGATCAAGCCGTATGCGGAAGCAGATGCGAGATGAAAGTGACGAATGACGAGGAAGAAGCACCTTCTTCGTGGGATGGGCTTCCAGCCCGTCGCCTTGGCTTTGAGTTCTGCGGTTGAAGTTCATCGACGATACGAAGAATGACGGGTTGGAAACCCATCCTACAGGAAGAGAAGAATGCTCTACATCGACGAGCCGATCATCAATGAAACGACGATTGATCAGCATCTGGGGAATGACACAGACCGTCGATGCGGGACGAAGCCGCGGATTTGTGCTGTGGGGTCGATGGCGTTCGCTCCGCAGATTCCTGCTGATTTCAAGGTGATTCCGCGTGATCAATGGCGGACTCGCATTCAACAGATGGATGCCGAGAAGTCGCGGCTGTCGGACTTCATCCTGCACCAACAGATCCCGTGTAAGTCTCAAGAACAGACGTTGTATTGCCACGGCAACTCGCCGGCCGCCGCGATCGAATTCCTGCGTGCGATGGAGGGCCAATCTTATGTGCCGCTATCCCCAGCTTCGATCGCGGGGCCGACGGTCGGCTTTCAGAATGCCGGTGGCTACATCGCCGACGACTTGAAGCAGGTGACCGATGTCGGTGCGGCGTCCGAATACTTTGTCCCGGCGAACCAGATCGGCGAACGAGGCTTTCGAGCGGGCTGGCAGCAAGATGCCGCGAATTACAAGGCGAAGGAATGGTGGGACCTGGGTCATCGCTCGCGGTACTCGTTCGATCTCTTGATGACGCTGCTGTTCGCTCGGATCCCGGTCTGTGTTGCTTACAACTGGTGGGGCCATGCCGTGACGATGACTGATCCGGTGCTGATGCCCAACGGGCGCTTTGGAGCTCGCGGTCGCAATTCCTGGGGCGACGGTTACGGAGCTCACGGGTTCTTCGTCGTCGAGGAATCGTATGCGACCCCCGATGAAGCGTACGCGTTGCGATCGATCACCCAGTCGCACGTGACATACGACGGGATGCGGGTCTTGGAGTGAGCGGCGATGAATGGGAGGGGGGGGGCGCCGCCGCGCCCCCCGGGTGAGAT
>CBIHQO010000231.1:0-8666 GCA_966211735.1 uncultured Schlesneria sp. | reverse complement strand
CCTTGGACATTTGCCACACGCAGGTATGGCAGATCAACCGTCTCGTCGTCGCCGAACTGTCGTCCTTTTGCAATACCTGTCTGGACTACACAGCAGTCATCGAGCGGTTCTACCTTCCAATGCAAAGGCGCTTCACCAAAACGTGTTTCCTGCAATTCGACCTGAACGGCTTTATCAAATGGAACAAGCCCATAGGTAAAGAGATGCCGCATTAGACTTTGTTTGAGCGTTCGAGCCGCCTCGATTACCTTCTCTGTCGCTTCTTTCGCTTGCTGCACGGTCCGAAGGACTGCTGCAATGGTTCGTTGTTCAGTCAACGGTGGCAGCAACACAACGGATTTTTCTATGATCCCTTTGCTGATATTTGGATCTTTGCGAGTGCCGATGGCATATTGCATCCACTTACGGCGATACCAGATCATGTAATAGAGCAGATACCATGAATCAAACTCAAGAGGATTAGGTTCGATGCAGCACACAGCTTGATTCGTTGCGGCTTCGATTCCTAGAATCCCCGACTTACCGACAGTACCGGCACCACCGTACATCGCTACCATAACTGTCATCTTGGGTCGTAGCCGCCCTCTGATGCTTTGGAACCCTTCGTTGGTAATCGACTCTTGCGTCCTTGTGACGAGGTTTTCGTTAAGGTCTAGCGTCTTCACCCACGGAATTGTTCCACTAAAGTACTCACTATGAGTGCGACTTGGAGTTCCACCACTTTGGATAGTTGTAATGTCACATAGGGCTTTTGCCTTCCAATCCAGCGGGATGTCGTCGTTATTCTTGCCGTTGGACTTAGCCATTTCGCCACCCCTTGAAACCGAGCGCCGTAAGGACGTCATCGAGCTTCTGGTCAGCTTCGGCTCTTTCTTCTTCGGCTTCTGCCAAGAGCACAATTGCTTCATCGAGAGGAACGACTGCAACCTCTTCCCCAGTCGATATGTACCGGCTTGGCGAAATGTTGAAGTCGTTTTGTGCCGCTTCGTCGTTGGTGATGATGACCGACAAACCATCAATTGCTTGCCAGTTTAAGTAAGGCTCGGCGATCTGCTGAATATGGCTCACCTCGAGGAAGTTCTTGGGCCGTCCCTTAGAGAACAAGCGACTGGCGTTGATCATCATCATCTTTCGGAGATGTCGCTTCTTGCGATTGATAACCAGAATGACGCCGGGAGCCGTCGTGTTGTAGAACATGTTGTCTTTGAACAAGATTACCGCCTCAACCAGATCGCTCTCGACGAACTTCTTGCGAATATCTCGCTCTTTGTTGGAACCACTGTTGCTGCTCCCTCGGCTGACTGCTCCCGTGTCCAGAACGACGGCAAGTCGCCCCTTCGGCCCGACATTCGCCAACATGTGCTGCACCCAGCCCCAGTCGCCACTCGACGAGGGTGGGACACCTCTTGTGAATCGCCCAAAAGTGTCGTTCTCAAATGTTGAAGAAGGGAACTTCTGGTTCCACATCGGATTTGCAGTCACCAGATCAAATGTGCGTAGCGTGCTATCGTCGTTGGTGAATGCAGGGCGGTGCATCGTATCGCCCAGTCGGATCTCAGCTTCCATATCGTGAAGCACAGCATTCATGCGAGCAATCGCATAAGTGGAGCCTTCGATTTCCTGACCGAACAGCTTCAATGGTGCCACGTTCTTCGGAAGTGTGTTGCGACCATTCGAGCTTTTGCCTTTGGTTTCAAGCAACCGAAGATGACACTTGATCAACAAGCCACCGGAACCGCAGCATGGGTCATATACCGAGTCACCGGGTTGCGGATCGAGAATGCGAGCCATCACGATGCCAACTTGAGTTGGTGTGAACTGCTCGCCACCGCTTTTTCCTTGTCCCTCTGCGAATTTGCGCAACAGGTACTCGTAGGCTCGCCCAAGAATATCTGGCTCAACATCCTCCAGTCCCAGTCGGTAACGAGAATCACTTAGGACATTGACCAAAGAACCGAGTCGCCCATCATCCACTATCCGCTGTCCAGCGGTCGTGGCATTGAAATCTGTGACGTCGATCACACCGGACAATCGAGGGTTGTCACGAGCTACCGCACGCACGGCATCCGTCAGATGCTCACCGATACCACAATCCTTCTCTTTCTTCGCCTGACGAAGCTCATTCCATCTCTTCTCTGCAATAACCTCCCACCGTGCAATCGGCGGAATGTAGAACCGAACCAGCTTGTGATCCTGTTCGACTAACTTTGCAGCAACATCTCGGTCGCCGAAATCAGCAGCCAGATGCGTCACCTCATCGTTGAAAACATCCGACAACCGTTTCAAGAAGATCAACGGCAGAATGTAGTTCTTGTATTTCGGCGCATCTATTGGCCCTCGGATCGTACACGCCGCATCCCACAACAAAGTCTCTAGAGCGGGGAGATCGAGGGACTTCCGATTGGAGGTTTGCGCCTTCGATTCATCGGCGGGTTTCTTGGTGGGTTCATCCATCACGGTCGTCGTTTCTTTGTTGTTCGCTTTTGTCGCAGGTGCGCCGCTGCGCAGCAAATGATCGATCAAATCCTGCTTAGTGCCTTGGCTCGCAATACCGACAGTGCCGCAGATCTGCTTAATCTCATCCTTACGTAAATACTCCAACAAAGTCGCAGGCAACACACTTCGAGAGGATACGAGCTTCTTTCGCATTTCAAGCAAGCTACGACGATCCACGCCATCAAGGCGGAGATCGTCAAGGATGCTCTTCAGATGCTCACGATCAAGCGACTCGACGATGCTGGCTTTGAGATTCATATTTCTTGCGATTCAGAACCATCCAAGTTGATTCACTCTTGTGACCAGCGCATTCAATAGGGCACTGAATCTCGTTGGCTCACCGCCGAACATTCCGGCTTGAAGTGGCCCCCAATCCTTGCCAGAGATCTGCTGTTCTTGAATTAGAATTTGGAAGATGTCGAGATGGCGATTTCGACGCCAACCGAATCGACCAACTGGCATCGGAACCGCAAACGGGACTGCTGGACGGATCTGCACCGTATTTGCTTGACTGACTGGTGTTGGATTAGCCATGTCACCGATTGCGAGTGCCATTAGGCATTCAAAGCGATCAAATGCGAGGTCGAAGGCAAGATCATCCGGTTCCAGTTCACGAAATGGATGACGCAGAACTTCGTGCAGGTATCCGCTCAGAGCGGCTCGCTTCCTTTTGAACTGCTCAAGACGCATTACAGCATCAGTAATTGCTTGAGCTTCCATGCAAGCGAACCACACTGCACATCGAGATTGGTCTATTTGTCGTGCTTCAGACCGATAGAGCAACGATGCGAGCGTTTCGTGTTTTCCAGCAATCACCGATGCAATCCCGCCGCCATACAGAAGCAAGGTCGCAGGGTACATGCGAAGGTCAGGTGATGCCGTATAGACTGTGCCCAGATTCATGCCGCCAACGCTTGCAACTCTCTCCAGCGTTAGCACCCACAGACCAATTTGCTCTTTAGTCCCCCAGTGACAACCGTGAATCATCAAAGCCAGCGGAACTGCGAGACTTGAATTGTAGAACTCAAATTTCTTCGAATATGCAGCGGAATCATCACCAATTTGACGTCCTAAGAAGTCGAGCGAAGTGAGGTGCTGATTTGCAACTTCAACCTCGTCTCGAACAAGATCGGCAAGTCGGATTCTGGACTCATCGTTCGTGATGTATCGCTTCAATGTTGCCACTGCGACTTTGGCTGAAACCGGATGTGGCCTTTCGAGGTCTTCGAGGCTGGTCACTTTCTCGACGAGGTCAATAAAGAACTCGTCGGCCCCCAGTGCCTTGACAACGGAAGCGGATCTGAACGCAATCAACGACTTCGCCGTGCCACTCGGTTCACCTCTTGCTATCCAATACGTCGAAAACCGGCGTCCCTTGCATCTTTCAATCGCCGCACGCAGCGCCACATCCCAGTCGGCTGACCAACCGCAAATGATTAGCCCGTATTCGTCGAAAACTCGATCCAACAGCTTGTTGATCTTGTCGTCGTAATGCTCCAATTCGTGAGGAGCATTTTTGATGCGTGTGTCGAGGTAATCGCCATGTACTTTGATAATTGTGCAGGGAGCGTGGGCAAGCGGAAGAGCGCCATCGACCGCATCTGGGGATGAGATGACCTGCGGCACAATTCCCATGTCTTGAATCGCTGTTTCCATCAATCTGTCAAAGTTGGTTGTCAGAATGACTTTGATAACTCCCTGCTTCACCAGTTGAGCAATCGATCTGTGGGCCACAGTCGGCAGCTTCAGCTTGTCTTCTCGTTCTTCCACTGTTGGCTCAAAGTACGAACGAAGCAATTGGTTTCGCTCGGTCGGCGACTTCGCCAACTGGTCAAGCAATTCGCCGTAGTCTGGATCTTTTCCAAACGTGATCTTGAACCATGCTGCGGGATCGAGTTCACAGTCCTCTTTCCGCAGGTGAGCAAGCCGTCGTGTCAAATTGAGGATGACTTCCCAACCTGTCGGAATACCAGCAGATCGGGAGACACCGGACCCCAGTAGGACGCCGTAGCAGCCCTTGTTCGAATGCAGCGTTATCGAAAGCGAAAGCACCGGGTCCATCATCTGTCCTGTTGCGACAACGGCTTGACTTGCCTGTTTACTGCAAGTAGCCTACAATTCAGCCAGTGTTGATGCAAGCAAATGCGAGACACGCAATGGGGTTTGGCGACACGATTCGTGAGCTACGGAAAGCAAAGAACCTCAGTCAACGAGGACTGGGAGATCTTGTCGGCGTTTCGTTCACGTACATCAGCAAGGTCGAGAACGAGAAGCTCGATTTCGGCGATTACCCTTCGGAAGACCTGATCCGTAAGCTGGCTCAGGCTCTGGACACCGACGAAGGTGAACTGTTCTTGCTCGCCAAAAAAATCCCCGAAGACATCAAGAAGCGGGTGATGGAGCGCCCCGATGCATTTCGAAAGTTCGCCAATCTCGATGATGCCGACATTGATCGGCTGCTTGGTGAGATTGACAAGAAGGGGCGCAAGAAATGACAAAGCCCCGATTCTGGCGCAATGATCAAATCGATGATGTGGCCTCGAAGAGAATCCGAGACTACGAGGCAAAAAATGGTGTCGTGGTGAAGCTGCCCGTGCCCATCGAGGAGATCGTTGAACAAGTTTTGGGACTGCATTTTGATTGGGACATGATCGATGAACATCCGGGTGAGCAAATCCTCGGTGGACTCGATGCAGTTAATCGCAGAATCCTGCTAAATGAGAAGCATCTCGATCTATTCGACCAGAAGCCGGGGCTGTTGCGCAGCACGATAGGTCACGAAGCGGGCCACTGGGATGTCGACATCGACCGCGCGGCCCTGAATCATCCACTGCTTCCGGGAATGGAGAAACGGTCCCACGTAGTCCACCGCCACGCATCGAAGCAGGATCGATTGATCGAAGTCCTTTTCATTCGAGCGATGCACGACGAACGAGCACGGGAACTCTACAAGGCAATCACCGAAGGTCAGGATTCGCCTGAAGTCCGCAGTACTGTGGATCGCTATCAGTCGTCGCTCCTGATGCCAAAGTGGTTGATGATGGAAGCCGCTGATCGGTATGACGTGACGAGTTGGCCCGAGCTATACAAGTTTGCGGAAGACGCTCAAGTCAGCATCTCAAACTTGACTGTAAGACTGCAACGCCTCGGCATGATCTATCTCCGGGAAGGGGACAAGCGGATCTATCGAAGCAGGGATGTGTTTACTGGACAACGGACGTTCTTCTGAGAGGCGCATTCATGGCCCGAACCGATGTTACACCGTCTGAAGCACGAATCGTTTACCTGCGATCTGGCAGCTTCTGTGCCTTTCCCGGCTGTTCCCATGAACTTATCGAGCCGGGTTCGAATAGCGATAAGCCTGCATTCCTTGGAAAGATCGCCCACATCGTCGCCGACAGTCGGGACGGGCCTCGGGGCGACTACCCAATGTCTGACGAGGATCGGGACAAGCACCCCAACCTAATCCTGTTATGTGGAGTGCATCATGATCTCATCGATTCCCAGAAGTTCAAATACAGTGTCAGCGTCCTCCGTCAAATGAAGGCCGACCATGAAGGTCGTATTCGCAAAGCGGCATTCCCTAATCCAACAGACTCGAAACAGGAGCTCAAGCACGAAACGATTCATAGCTCCTTGCTGGCTGTCACTCACTTGCCGGAAGCGGTCTTCGCTGCCCCTTGCGCCTTCAGCGAGAGGGAGGCCGATGAGGTCAAAAAGCGGATCAAGTACCCCGATGACACAAGTGAACTTATCCGCTTCATCCTGCGAGATGGAAAACTGTTCAGTTTTCACGATCTACGAGATGCGAACGGGCCTTTTTCTGGAGTGATTGACCGGCGAAGCGTCGAGGTGAATCGTGCGACCGTATGGTGGAAGGATGCCGAAGGTCATCGCCGGTATGTAGATCTCTTGAACAGAGCGATGTTCAAGTACACCGACCGACTCGGCGTTCGGTACGACACTGCGCACTACCGGTACTACTTTCAGGCTGATAAGCCGGGGGACGAGCGCAGCGTCAGTTATCGTCCGCTGAACACCAAACAAACGAGTAGGCTGGTTGTCTGGGAACCCAAACGAAAATCAACTGGGGAGGGGAAAGGGTTCTGGTGGCATTTGGGGGCGGGAATTCGTTTCCATCATGTCGCTGAGAAGCAATGGTGCATGTCTCTTCGGCCAGAGCGGCACTTAACATCAGACGGTATCACACCGCTTGCTCCCAATCGAATAGGCAGGCGAGTCACGAGTCTGAAGGCCAAGATGTACAACGATCTCTACCTCGGTGAAATCAACTTTTGGCGAGATTACCTATCAGGTGGAACTCCCCACATTTTGCTCAACTTCGGCCAGCAGTCAGTGGTGATTGGAACGCAGTTCCTAAGTTTCGGCGTGGAATGGCCCGGCATTCCCGGTGACGACAAGGCATTCAAAAACCAAGTCTACGAAGACGATCTGTTCACGCACGGGGATTACGCTCATGCAGTTGACGGGGAATCGTTCCATTGGGAAGAGGATGAAAATGAAGAGTAAGGAAGCGACACCCCCGAAACTGGCTCCCCTTGCTCTCGACCCGGTACATTGCCGGTCCACATGGATAGACGAGCCTGAGTTGGTATTCGCTGAGGGACAGCGGCATTGTGATCCAAAGACTGGCATCCCTCTTTACGGTCCCCGTTCCTTCGGCACAAGCCGTCACATGCGTGAAGTCCACGTTGGATTCATCGGCACGAGCGAAGCAGTCGAACACGCCCAGCAGTTCTTTGCGAATTGCAGTCGTGGAGTAGCAGGCGATAAGGATCATGCCCCATTTCCGGGCTGCAACGCCGACGAAGGCTTTCGGTTTGACGTGCGGACAGACGCTTCTTCTGTTGAACTCATCAGCCGCCAAGAGCACGCCGAATTGCTTGGGATTAGATCCGGTCGCCAGCGCTTCGAGCGCACTCTTGGCATCCTTGAAGAGAAGATGGCTCTCTTGACGCAGCGGGACAACCCACCCGACTACGTTGTCTTGGTTCTCCCACACGACCTGTATCTCAAATGCCGTACTACGGAGTACGTTGAAAAGGGAGTGGGACAAATTCAGCGTGATTTGCGGCGCTCGTTCAAGGCGATGGCAATGCGATTCCAAATGCCAACCCAAATACTTAGAGAGACGACGACAGGACTGACGTCATCACAGAGCGTGGATCGGGATCACGAGTCGGTCATCGCATGGAACCTCTACACGGGAATGTATTTCAAAGCCGGAGGTCTCCCTTGGGGGCCGGCTGAATTGGGGCCAGCGAGTTGCCATATTGGGATCAGCTTTTTCAGGCCGCTCGGAGATCGAAGCACCCTCCGAACCAGCGTTGTACAAGCCTTCGACGAGAACGGCGATGGGTTGATTCTTCGAGGCCACCGATTCGATTGGGACGAACGAAAACAAGGGAAGACGCCGCACTTGAATGAAGAGATGGCGGCAGAGTTGATCGAAATGGTTCTTGAACAATATCGCAGAGAACGGAAACAGTTGCCGCAGCGAGTTGTTGTTCACAAATCATCCCGCTATGAACCAGCCGAACGTGATGGATTCGAAGCAGCATTGCGTGGCAAGGTGGATCGCTACGACCTACTTGCTCTGACCCCTACAAGCGAGGTTCGTCTCGTGCGTGCGGGGAAGCGACCTCCACTCCGAGGAACCACGTTCTTCGTGGGTGACATAGCCTATTGTTACACAAGCGGTTACTTATCAACTTTGGGCCGTTATCCCCACGGGCACGTTCCATCACCCTTGCAGATTGCCGACAAGATTGGAGACACTCCGATGCCGCAACTCCTCCGAGAAATCATGGTGTTGACGAAAATGAATTGGAACTCTGCGAACATGTCTGGACTGATGCCAATCACTCTCAAGTTTTCTCGACTTGTCGGTGACATCTTGCGGGAAGTACCGGACAACGTGACACCCCAGCCGAACTACCGCTACTACATGTGATCGTGAGACAAAGTGCAGCGCAATGAATTGATTGGTACTGAGGTACATTGCCACAACGAAGCAGGAATCCACGCTTCAATCAATGTGCTTACACTCCGCTGATGGTCTCATTCTTGGCTGGCGCTGATGGACGAGACCGCTTTGATGGCCCCGAGGTTCGGTTTGCCAATTGGGAAAGCGATGCAAGCCACGAAGC
>CBIHQO010000230.1:0-8713 GCA_966211735.1 uncultured Schlesneria sp. | reverse complement strand
AAGAGCATTTGAACGATTCTTAACCGGTGAGCATGGGCTAATGTTTTCAGCAGTTCAGCCGCCTGTTCCAGAGATTTTAGCTCAGTCAGTGCGGATCGCTTCAGCGGTTTGACAGTACCAGCCATCCAGCGGCTCCAGGCGACAAATACATCGGGAGAATTGGACTTTTCACGTGACGTTCGACGAGTTGCCTCAATTAGCCATCAGACGACTGAAGGATTGCAATCGCGCATTCACTTGAAAACTGAGGAGCGATCCTGCGTATGATTCAAACTGTCGGATCGCGGGATCTCGTCTTCAGCGATTCTGTCATGACCAATCTTGTGAACTTCTCTCTCCGGTGAGAGTTTATCCGCGCTTGGCTGCCGAGCGCACGCGCCGCTCATGCAGGTTTCCACGCCGAAACGCGGCAGTATCCAGCGGAAGAGGACGATCCACGCGACAAAAAGGCCGGCAATAACGAAGGCGTCTCTCATGGGAAGGATTCCTAATAATGTGATGCGTGATCATTCATGCTGCATTCGACCGCGTCAGGAGTTTTGCTTACTCTCTCCGTCGAAAACCGTCGACCATTTTTCCCGCAATTGTTTTCGTAGCGTGTCATGAAACTCGGGCGGCATCTCATAGCGCTCTCCGCTCCGATACAGGGCGATGGTGTTGCGAATGTTGTCCACAACCACCTGACACGGATTACAGCCAGCCAGATGATTCGCGAATTCTTCGCAGATCTCAGGATCGATTTGGCCGTCCACGTATTCGTTTAGTGCCTTGAGCAGTTCATCGCATTTCATGGAATTACCTCTCTTCCGCCGTAACCGGCCCTACGAATTCACTCGTGTCGATGATCCGCAGCAACTTGGCGCGATTTGTCGCCCAAGGCACTTGTAATTCGTTCTCGCAACTGTAACCGTGCCCGCAGCAGCCTCACTTTGACATTCGCTTCGCTGATTCCCAACAATTCCGCGACCTCGGCCGTCGACCGTTCTTCCACATCCCGAAGCACGAACACCGTTCGGTATTTGTCGTCCAATTCGTCGAGAGCGCCCGCCAGCAATCGTTGCAACTCATGATGCTCGGCAATGACCGACGGATTCTCGTGCCATGGAGCAATGAACTGCGGATGAGGCAGATCGGAATAGCTGTCGGACGACGACTCTCCGTCCGTAGTACGTTCTGTCCCGCGACGATTCTTTCGCAGCAACTTCAAGGCGTGATTCACAACGATGCGCATCAACCATGTATAAAACCGCGATTCTTCGCGGAATTGCGGCAGGTGTTCAATCACACTTGTGAAAGTGTCCTGGACAACTTCCTCCGCGTCTTCTCGACGCCCGACAATTCGGTACGCAGTCGCGAAGAGTCGCCGCTCGTAACGCGACACCAATTGCTCGAACGCCGCGAAATCTCCCGCCCTGGCCTGCGTAACAAGCGGCAGGTCTGGATCGGCGGCAGTCTCATCCATGGTGGCATCCTTCTTCTCCAAACTCAGTGCAGTCAGAGTGCTTTAGCCCATCCGGACGGTATTGCCAGCCATGCTGTTGAGCAGTTGCCGCAGTTGTCCTGGTGAGCCAACACCGATGAGTCTATCCACCGGACGGCCATCCTGATATGCGAGCAGCATCGGGATGCTTTGCACCTGGAAATGACTGGCAAGTGCCGGTTCGGCGTCCACATCGACCTTCACGATCTTCACACGCCCGCGATATTCGCCGGCGAGTCTTTCCAAAACTGGGCCCAGCATCCGGCACGGCCCGCACCACTCTGCATAAAAGTCAATCAAAACAGGCACGGCGGATTCGACAACTTCAGTCATGAAGTTCTGTGCAGTCACATGCTGAATCTCGCTCATTTCGGTCTCCCTGATGATGAACTCTGCGAATCTGTTCTTTCGTCCACCACGAATACTGATCCACGACTTAAACAATAGTTACAGCTTCCCGGCGAGTAATCTTTTTTGTGTTTAAGGAGCTTTTCTTGTAACGAGCCACCGATATGTGGATCTGTAGTTAAGGCGGCGCTGCATGCTGTCCGGTTGTTCTGTAATACATGGGAAGCACGGAATCACGAATATGGACCGGCGAACATTCATGGCGATTGGGGGGGCCGCGCTGGCGGGTTCTCTCTCACAGGCCTCGAACGGCTTTGCCGCAAATCGAGGCCAGAAGCGATGTACGCTGCTACATCTCACGGACACGCACGCCCAACTCGAAACGCATTTGGAATACTTGCCGGGGGCAACTCCGGACATAATTTCCATGGGCGGATTTGCGCGTTTGAAGACGGCAATTGATGCCCAACGAGCCACGTCCGTCGGACCGGCGTTTGTGGTCGATGGCGGAGACTTGGTGCAAGGCTCCGGCCCGGCGGCATGGTCACGTGGTGAAATCATGATCGCACCATCGAACGCCCTGGAACTTGACGCATTTGTTCCGGGAAACTGGGAGCCTGTTCACGGCCCCACGCAATTCGAGCGACTGATGGGCCAACTCCGTACGCGTGTGATTGCGTATAACTTTCACCGCTTACGGACTGGAAAGCGATTGTTTGACCCCGCAGTGACGGTCGAGCGAGAAGGGGTCAAGATCTTGTTCATCGGGATCGCTGATCCAACCACCACCCAACGCCAGCCGCCGGCACAGGTTGAAGGTCTCGACAGCACTCGAATGGAGGGACTGCGCGACTTTGTGAAAGACCTGCGGCGAAGGGAATCGCCTGATCTCGTCGTCGCCGTCACGCATACCGGATTGACAGTGTCGCGGCAGATGGCGAGGGAAATACCAGAATTGGATGTCATCCTGTCCGGGCACACACACGAGCGGACCCAGCGAGCCATTCGCGAAGGCAACGTCATCGTCGTGGAAGCCGGATCGCTGGGCTCGTTCCTTGGTCGTCTCGATTTGACCCTCAAACCGAATGGCGGGGTCGCGATGTGCGAATTCAGACTGGTGCCTGTCGCGGCAGACGACTTCCGTGAAGATCAAACGGTTTCGAAACTTGTTGATACCGAATTGAAGCCCTATCGAGAGCGGATGCAACGGGTCCTGGGGACGAGCGAGTCCAGAATCCTTCGTTACGACGTGCTGGAGACTAGTGCAGACAATCTCATCAGTGACGCTCTGCGGGACGCTGTCGGAACGGATATCGGCCTGACGAATGGGTTTCGATTTGCGCCGCCGATTGCGGCCGGCGCGGTGACAGAAGCAGATCTTTGGAACCTGTTACCGATGGACGCTCGGATCAAGACCGGTTGGGTGACCGGACAGGAATTGAAACTTTATCTGGAACGTGAGCTGGAAATGGTATTTGCCCGCGATCCTTGGCGACTGTCCGGCGGTTGGGGACCTCGCGCCTCTGGAATGACAATGTCCTTTGAAGCTCGGGAATCACAGGGAAATCGACTGAAATCACTTCAAATCGGTGGCGAGCAGGTCGCGGACGCCAAGCGCTACAGCATTGCCGGTTGCGAGAGAGAAGGTGAACCGCTTGATGTCGTCTGCCGCCATCGCGGCACACACGACGTTGAGATTTCTAAGTCGACTATTCATGAGGCGGTACGACACTTTCTCGGACGAAACCCCGTGGTTTCTCCACGGCGTGATGGACGAGCAACTGCCATCGATCTCGCAGAAAGCGAGTTCAGCCAGGACAAAATACTTTCTGAAATACGCCGAAAATCGTAGGCCACGATCGGAGATAGAGGTCAATCTCTCCTTTCGGGCCAATTGAAAATTAATGCTCGCTGTGCACGGACGCCCGGTTTCGCGCGAAGTGCGTTTTCAACTGTCGATAAGAAGGAAGCACAGAATGTCACTGGAACACCGCATCCGTCTGATTGCTGGAACTTTCATCCTCATCAGCTTGGGCTTGGGTCACTGGGTTAATCCCAATTGGTTCTGGTTCACGGCATTCGTGGGAGCGAATCTCATTCAGTCGTCATTCACAAAATGGTGTTTGATGGAAGATATCCTCAAGAAGCTGGGATTTGCGGGTCCGGCTCAGGCCCGGTTAGGCTGAACCGCGCCGACAAACTTCGCGCAGACTTCCACTTCACCATTGTATTCGCCATTTTGAGAACGCTCGGTCAAACCGCTAACGCAGGATTTGTCGGACCGCCGAATTTGGATTTGCAAGATTCGGCGAATCTCTTGCCCAGGTCGTACAGATTGGCCTGAAGCACGAAGTGCCAGTTCAATCAAACCGTTGCAGGCTCACGCGGCGGAAACATGGGCAGCGATAAACTCCCATTCACGAGGAATGCCATGGATGGCTTCAATTCGAGTAAACTAGAGCCGCGCGCAGATTCCGTACCCGCGTGTGGCCGAGTTCAATCGTTATCCTCGAAACAGTCAGCGAGCACGCTTCGTCTGGCGGCCCTCAAGGCAGGAACGTTACTCGTCTTCGTGTTGACGGCTTCTGGCTGTACGAGCTTGAACCAATGGTTTCGGAACGGCTTCAAAGTGGGCCCCAATCACGCTCCCCCTGCAGCTCCGGTCGCCGAAGCATGGATCGATTACGCAGATCCACGCGTCAAGAGTTCGCCAGCGCAGGATTGCGCCTGGTGGACAGTCTTCAATGACCCGACGTTGAACAGATTGATCGATACTGCGTACCACCAAAACCTCGATTTGCAAACGGCTGGCGCCCGTATCCTCGAAGCGAGGGCTCGACGAAGTATCGCAGCCGGCAACCTGTTTCCGCAGACTCAATCAGCGGTTGCCGGTCTAGCCCAAGCACAAATCGGTCAGAATCTTGGCTTGCCGTTGCCCCACACACTGAGCATCTGGGCCGACGGGTTCAATGCCTCTTGGGAAGCGGATTTCTGGGGACGATACCGCCGCTCGATCGAAGCCGCGGATGCCAACGTGGAAGCCTCCAACGAGAGCTACGGCGAAGCACTCGTGATGGTGTTGTCTGAAGTAGCCGCAAATTATGTACAGATGAGGACGTTTGAGCAGCGTTTGCAGTACGCAAATGAGAATGTGGCGATTCAGAAGAGGTCGCTAGAATTGGCGGAAGCCCGATTTGGAGAAGGTGCCGGGACCGAACTTGATGTGCGCCAGGCACGCTCCAGCCTCGCACTGACCAAATCAACCATTCCGTTGCTGGAGGCTGGACGCCGACTCAGTAGCAACCGCCTTTGTATCCTGATGGGGATGCCGGTTAGCGATCTGGGGAGCCAATTCGAGCCCGCACCCATCCCCGATGCCCCGCTGGAAGTGGCCGTTGGCATCCCCGCCGATCTGTTGTGCCGAAGACCAGATATCCGCCGCGCGGAACGTCAGGTTGCCGTTCAAAGTGCGCAGATTGGCGTAGCAGAATCCGATCTCTACCCGCGTCTCGGCGTCAGTGGCTTCATCGGCTATGCGGCGAATGATCTGGGTGACCTGATTTCGTCAAAGAACTTCACGAGTTGGATCATTCCCTCCGTGCAGTGGAATATCCTGAATTACGGCCGAATCACTAATAACATCGCGTCACAAGAAGCGAAGCTGCAGGCTGTGACGCTGCAGTACCAGCAAACGGTACTGATCGCGGGCCGCGAAGTTGAAGACGGCTTGGTGCAATTCATGCAAGCTCAGCAGCAGGTACAGTGCCTCGAAGAGGGCGTGACCGAAGCTCGGAGTTCGGTGGAACTGGTGGTCAAACAATTCGAAGGTGGAATTACCGACTTCAATCGAGTGTACACGACGCAATCACAACTGGTGATCCAGCAGGATCGATTAGCTGAAGCACGCGGAACCATCGCTCTTTCATTGATTCAAGTCTACCGAGCGATGGGAGGCGGATGGGAGTCCTTCGCCAGCGGGGGCGGCATGCCCGAGCTATATGCCGAGCCACCGCACATCGATGGAATCCCGCAGAGTCCAGCAACAATCGACTGAGCGCCGTAATTCAGCCCGGGCCTGATCACGACTCCTCAGATTGATACCACACGGTAAAACGACGTTGCAGGAATCCGCGCGCTTCCAGAATGCGCGAACGCTCACGCGATTGCATTCAGGCTTGCTTAAAAGTAATGCCGCGCTCGCGATGGCGTATGGCCGTTGCGACCGATTGTGCGCAGCGACATGAGACTTGCCCGCTACGGACGAGAAGATCCTTTGCGAAGGTTCGGAGGCAGGCCATTTTAATTCCCTCGCTATCGCCTTACCGTGGATTCAATGAACAGATGCCGAAGGCGATTGAAGGGGGATGCAGACTATGCAATCGACTGCCAACGAAGCCAACTCCGATCCGGCGACCGCAAAGCCGCGAGATGCCAAGGTTCCAGATTTCGCCTCCATGTCGGTTCCCGATACTCTTGCATGGCTCCACGTTAACCCCGAGACCGGGCTAGCACGCGCGGACGTGGATGTTCGCCGTCAGGAGAACGGTTTCAACGAAGTGGCGGAACAAGTAGAGCGTCCGGTTCTCAAATTCCTGCAAAAGTTCTGGGGCATTTCAGCCTGGATGCTCGAACTGATCATGATTCTGTCCGTTTTCCTCGGAAAATACTCCGACTTGGTTGTCGTGAGTGCGCTGCTGGTGATTAACGCCGTCTTGAGTTTTCTGCAGGAACGCCGCGCCGCGGGCGTCGTAGAAACGCTGCGGCAACGGTTGCAGGTCAGTGCCCGAGTCCAGCGTGATACGAATTGGCACCTTATCCCCGCGCGGGAACTTGTCCCCGGAGACATTGTTCGCGTGCGATCCGGCGACATCATTCCAGCAGACGTGAAGCTTCTTACGGGGGCGTTGACTGTGGACCAGTCAACGCTCACGGGGGAATCGAAGGTTGTAGACAAGGTCCCCGGCACAGTGCTTTCATCGGGATCCGTCGTCCGCCGCGGCGAAGGTAATGGCGTGGTCATGCTGATCGGAGCGAAGACTTACTTTGGCCGTACCACGGAACTCGTGCAGCAGGCGCGTCCAAAGCTTCATATTGAAGCAGTCGTCGCAAAAGTAGTCCGTTGGCTCTTCGTCATCATCGGCGCATTACTTGGAATGGTCGTGATCCTGTCGCTGATCCGGGGCGTGTCGCTGCTGGAAATTGTACCCCTAATGCTCGTACTTCTCATGAGTGCCGTACCAGTCGCCCTTCCTGTTATGTTCACAATCAGCATGGCAGTCGGGTCGAAGGAATTGGCGAAACGCGGCGTGCTGGTCACCCGCCTCAGTGCCGCAGAGGATGCCGCGACCATGGATGTGCTCTGCGTGGATAAGACGGGCACGATCACGCTAAACCAATTGGCGGTGACCGGCGTCTTCCCGTTGGAACAGGAGACGGAAGCCGAAGTGTTGTTCGCAGGCGCACTCGCATCACAGGAAGCCAATCAAGATCCAATAGACCTCGCGTTCCTGGCCGCGGCGAAGGAGCAGCACACGTTCGACAATTTTCCCAAGATCACAGCCGTCGCCTTCACTCCGTTCGACGCGAAGACCCGTCGGACGGAAGCCGTCGTCGAGCAGAACGGGCAGCGGTTCCGCGTGATGAAAGGCGCCGTGCGCACCATTGCCGAGGCCTGCGGGCGGCAGCCCTCGGAAATCGAGGCGTTGGAGGCACGCGTCAGCGAAGCCGCCGCAAAGGGGTATCGGATGCTGGCCGTGGCTCGCGGGCCCGAGGCGGGAATCCTTACTTTGATCGGATTGGTGTCGCTTTACGATCCTCCGCGAGCGGACGCGAAGCAGTTGATCGCCGCCCTACGAGATCACGGCGTCGCAGTGAAGATGCTCACCGGCGATGCGCTGGCGGTCGCAAGTGACATCGCAAGCGGTGTGGGCTTGGCCAACATTCAGCGGATGGCCGATCTGAAGGCCGCGAGCGAGAAAGCTGGTAACGAAAGGGCTGATCTGTTCGCGGGTGCTGATGGATTCGCTGAAGTATTTCCCGAGGACAAATATATCGTCGTGAAGTATCTGCAGGCCGCAGGGCATGTCACTGGAATGACGGGTGACGGGGTTAATGACGCGCCCGCGCTTCGCCAAGCCGAAGTCGGCATCGCAGTCAGCACAGCGACCGATGTCGCCAAAGGAGCTGCCAGTGTCGTCCTGACCGAAGCGGGACTGACGAACATCGTGGCGCTTGTCGAACAAGGGAGGACGATCTACCAGCGGATTCTGACGTGGATCATCAACAAGATCAGCCGAACGATCCTGAAGGCGGCCTTCGTGGCAATCGCATATGTCGCGACCGGCAAGTTCGTCGTTTCCGCTTTTGCAATGCTGTTGCTGACGTTTATGACGGACTTCGCCAAGATCGCCCTTGCCACGGACCGCGTCCAGCCGTCCAAAAAACCGGAAACCTGGAACATCGGGGGGGTCATCACGGTATCCGTGGTTCTGGGCCTGGCGATGGTATTGGAGTCTCTGCTTTTCTTGTTTCTCTGCTGGTCCGTTTTTGGCTTGGCCCCCGCGGACGACATCAAAGACAAGCCTCTTCATACATTTAGCTTTCTGATCTTGCTGTACTTTGCAGTCTTCTCCGTGCTGTCTGCTCGCGAACGCCGCTGGTTCTGGTCGACGATGCCCAGCAAGAGCCTCATGGCAGCCCTGACAGCGGATGCGCTTGCGGGCACGATCCTGGCGCTCGTCGGGTTGCCGGGTCTTGCGCCACTGCCGTGGGAGCAGATGCTCGCCATCTTCGCCTATGCGATGGTTTCGTGCCTTGTTGTCAATGACGCAGTGAAGGTGGCGATGATTCGATGGCGCGTTCCCACCGCAGTGGCCTAGCGGCCAT
>CBIHQO010000229.1:0-8746 GCA_966211735.1 uncultured Schlesneria sp. | reverse complement strand
GAATGCATAGACAGTTCGCGAGCTGGATCGGGTAGCAGGTTTGCGGCACATTCAAATCAGTATCGCGATCCTGTTACTGGCACTGCTGATGACGGTCCTGTTCTGGGGGCCGCTGTGGCTTGGGTATGGGTTCATCGGCGGCGATTTGTATCCGTACTTCTTTCCGCAGAAAACTTTTCTCGCCGATCGTCTGCATGCCGGTGAATTTCCGTTGTGGAACAACCTGACCGGCTTTGGCTATCCGGTGCTGGGTGAGAGCCAGACGGGGGCAGCCTATCCGCCGTATCTGCTGGCCTACTACTTATTGCCCGTGAACACCGCGTACAACCTCCAGCACCTGCTGCACTATGTGTTGTGCTTCGTGGGGACGTGGTTGTTCGCACGGCGCATCGGCCTGGGGATCAGCAGCGCGATCTTGACGGCGATCGTCTTTACCTACGGGTGGTTTCCACCTCGGTCATGCCTGGAATGGGCGATTGTGACTGGCGCGTGGTTGCCGCTGGCCCTGTGGTGTGTCGAGTCGTTTATTCAGACGCGCTGGTGGCGGTATGCGATCGGGCTGAGCATCGTGCTTGGTTTGCAGTTGCTGGCGGGGCATTTCCATCTGGCGTTCATCACTCAACTGCTGATCGTGGCATATGGTTCGTGGAGGATTTATTCCATCGGGCAACGGCCTGATCAATCCGCTTCACAAATGAAGGCGAAACTTGATCGCTACACTCTGGTCGTGCCGCTCGCTCTTTCCATTGTCGCCGGATTTTTGATCGCGGCTGTGCAGCTTGTTCCTGCGTGGGAACTGAAGACTCGCAGTTCTCGCGCCACGGTGGGACGAGATCACGAGCCGTCGTACGGACATCTGCCACCACTCTACGCTTCGCAGATGATCGCTCCGTGGTTGTGGTACAGCCCTCTGGAAATTGACGGCGACGACGTGATCCGGAATGTCGCTGAACTGGCTGCTCCGTGGCATTGGTTCGGACCGCATCGAGCACTGGATGAATCGTTGATGCAGTCGCGTGCTGGCGGCTTGACCGATGTGGCAACGAACAAGGTGGAAGCTCATTTGTATTGCGGGTTGATCCCGCTGGCGCTGGCTGCGTGGTGGTTTTGCTGGGGGCAAAGGCGGTCGTTCGTGACACCGGTTGCAGGTCATGCCACAGGCAAGAAACAGTCGACCGCGATCGCATTGAGTGACGCGAAGCCACCGGTTCCGTTAAGCGGTGAAGCTTGGTTCTGGCTGATTGCTGGGGCGTTGGCACTGGTCTACGCGACCGGTTGGCTGTTGCCGGTTGCTCGATACATTCCCGGCTTCAATTTCTTCCGTGGACCAGGTCGTTACGGGATCGTAACGACGTTAGGAGTCGCAATCCTGGCGGGTCGCGGGTTACAGAGACTTGTGCAACACCGCTCAATGGCCGCTCGAAGTGTGATCCTCGGTCTTGTCTTCTGGTCGACGATCGGCGATCTGTGGCTGGTCTCGCGGATGGTCACGTATGCCGTGATGGTATCGCGGCCTCCCATTGCTCTTCGCGAGCAGAGTCCCGTGCGAAAAGTGTTGCTAAGTGAAGCCGAATTGCCGCGGCTGTACGCACCAGGGCAGAACTTGGGAAATCTGCTGGGAGTCTCCTGCTTGCCCGTCTATCTAGGGATCGCCCCAGCCGAGTACGCCGATCGGCTGTTTGCCGGTGACGGCATGCCGAAGGCCGACGAATCGCTGGGGCCGGTGAAGGCTGATCCCAATTTCAGTGCCTGGTTGCGGGACAGCGGGGTGACTCACATCTTGAGTTTCTCTCCACTGGATGAGGCATCTTGGAAGGTGTCACCGTTGTGGCAAGGGGTGGATCCGCTACTCAATTCCGCCTGGGGACGCGGGCCGGAGCCGATCTACCTTTATAAACTGAGCGATGCGCTGGGCCGTGCGTCGTTGGTAACTGCCGGCGGCAGCAGTCGAGCTGAAGCCCCAGCCCAGCGCGAGGCCAATCGATTTATTGTGAAGGTTGACGCGTCTGAGAATTCGACACTCCTGGCAAGAGAGTTGGAATATCCGGGCTGGAGTGTCGCCGTGGATGGCAAGGCCGCGGTCGATTCATCGCGAGGAACGTTTCGTGAGGTCGAAGTTACTAAGGGATCGCATGAAGCTGTCTGGAGCTACCGGCCGTGGAGCGTTCGGTTTGGTTTGATCGTCACTCTTTCGACGCTGTTTATCCTCGCTGTGATGGGGCACCTTCGATTCTGGCATCGGACGTGGCTGGATCAAGTCCTTGGCTGGCAGGGCTCCTATAGGACAGAGACGCAAGAACAAATTCGTCAGGCGTGATCAACCGCCGTCGATTCCGACTGGCGAGTCTCGCCGATACAATCACGGCGGGTCCAAGTCACAGCTAGTTCTCGCGGGTGTCCGCGTTAAGTCGGAGTATGAAGCATGAAGGCTGCGTTTATTCGCGAAACAGGCTCACCGTCGGTGATTGAATATGGTGAATTGCCGACTCCGGAACCTCGGGCTAATGAAGTGCTGGTCAAGGTGGGGGCTGTCTCGGTGAACCCGATCGACACCTATATCCGGGCCGGACAGGTGGCGATGGCGAGCAAGTTTCCGTACATCATCGGATGCGATCTGGCGGGAACGGTCGTCAAGGTCGGTAGCGAGGCCAAGCGATTTAATGTCGGTGATCGGGTCTGGGGCAGCAACCAAGGGCTCTTCGGCCGCCAGGGGACCTTTGCCGAGTTCGCTTCGGTTGATGAACGGTGGCTGTATCGAACACCGCCAGGGATGACCGATCAGGAAGCGGCTGCGGGCGCCCTGGTCGGGCTGACGGCTCACCTGGGCTTGTTCCAGCACGCCGATTTGCGGCCGGGAGAAGTCGTCTTCGTCAACGGCGGGGCGGGCGGAGTCGGTTCGTGCGTGGTCCAACTGGCGAAGGCCACGGGTGCATTTGTGGTCACGACCGGCGGCAACGACGAAAGCCTGGCGATTTGCAAGAAGCTAGGAGCCGATCTGGCGTTGAACTATCACGCTCCCAATATCGACGATCAACTGCGTGCGTTCAGTCTGCCACACGGTGGAATCCAGCTCTGGGTCGAAACTCAGCGCGAGCCGACACTGGATCGGACCATCAGTCTGATGGCACCGCGGGGGCGAATCATGTTGATGGCCGGTCGCCAGGCTCGTCCCGAGCTTCCCGTCGGGCCGTTCTATGTCAAGGACCTGCGGTTGATCGGATTCGCCGTGTTCAACGGAACACCAGAAGAACAGCGACACGCGGCCGAGGGATTGAACGCGCTCTACGAACTGAATCGATGGCGGCCGCACATCGGCAAGGTCATGCCTTTGAGTGAAGCGGCCGCCGCACATCAGCTTCAGGAAGACAACACGATCACGAAGCAGGGAACTTTACGAGGCAAGATTGTTCTGGAACCGTAGAGTTGACTTGATGACGAATGACGGACGATCGTTGCTCGGCGATCTGAAGTCAGGGTGCAGAACCTGGCCGGCCTAGCGCGCAACATCCGGGCTCGATCTTAAACCCCGATGGGCGATGTGATCATGCCGGATAGCGAACCATCCTGCCGAAATTGGCGATGCCTGTGGCGTCGCGAATTCGGTTGCTGGTGCGTCTATCTGGCAATCGCGATCTACGCTTCGTGGCCGCTGTGCCTGTCGCCGACTTCGGCGATCTCGATCGGATTTGAGAACGAAGCGACCGTTCCGCTGCTGAACGTCTGGACGCTGTGGTGGAACACAGATCGGACGGCAGTCGGATTTCGCGGCTATTGGGATGCGCCGATTTTCTACCCGACGACGGGAACCTTCGCCTTTTCCGAGGCACAGCCGACGATGGCGCTGATGTCACCAATCGTCTGGCTGACGGGCAGTCGAATTCTCGCCTACAACGTCTATTTGCTGCTGATCCTGTCATTGAACGGCTATAGCAGTCGCTGCCTGTTTCGGCGTGTCGGGCATCAAGCATGGCTGGCCTTTGTCGGTGGGGTGCTGTGTCAGATGTTGCCGTTTATCTGGTGGCAATCGGGTGTGGTGCAGCTCACGACGTTGTTCGGAATTGTGTGGACGATTCACGCCTTGCTGGACGTGTTCGATTCGCCGACGCTGAGGAATGACGCCGACACTGATCCTGCCACGTCGATCCTTCAACTTGTTCTCCGAGGATTGAGGCTGGGGGGAGCGTTCTGTTTAACGTACCTGATGTGTAACTACTGGGGTCTGTTTCTGACGCTGCTATTGATCCCGAGTTCCGTCTGGCTCTGGAACTTCAACCTGCTGCGACCGCGCTTTTGGATTCCGCTCGGTGTGGGTGGTCTAGTCGCAATGCTGTTGTTGTGGCCGCTGGTCACCGTGCAACGATCGTTGGCTGCGGAGCATCAATGGAGTCGTGATCAGAACTGGATTCGCGACCTGTCGGCGCATGCTCGCGATTTTACTGACACGCCCGCCACACCGCCGTCACATGAACGAACGATCCCGTCTGTGCACATCGATAGTGAAACACCCGCTGATCCGCCTGCTCCCGTGGCCTGGTCGCGAGTTCCCCGGCTAGAGTTTCCCGAGGAAGCCCGTGAGAACGTCTGGCCGCTGGGGGGCGGGAGCGTCAAACTCTTGTTGGCTCCTTTCGGCTTGATTGCGTCACTGTTCGTTCGAGGGAGGCGTCGTTGGGGATTGTTTGCCGCGACGTTTGCCCTGATTGCTTTCGGGTTGTCTCTGGGACCAACTGTGATGATTCATCCATCGATTCCCAGAATTGGTGGTGAGATTCCGTATGAGTGGCTGCAGCATCATGTCCCGGGATTCAAGCTGATTCGCAGTCCCTTTCGGTTCGCGTTCTTCGTTCAACTGGCCGTGGTCTGGTTGAACGTGGAAGCACTCGATCTGCTGAATCCGTGGCGCTGGTGGAAGCGACCTTTCCGAAAACCGCCAGAGATTCCGCTGGAGGAGTTGGACCCCGCCGCTGATTCCGCCATACCTTACGTTCATCCCGCGTTGCGGAACCCGCCACCGTCGATATTCCCGATGGTCCATCAAGGGATCATGCTGGGGTTGATGATTGCGTCCAGTTTGACGCTGATCGTCGAAGTCTGGCCGCCGCGGCAGTCGATGTATCATCATCAATCGCTGGGAACTCCTGCCTGGATCATGTGGCTGCGAGAGAACTCACAGCCCGATGAAGCGGTTGTCTGCCTGCCATTTCCGTCGGGCTATACGGTCGGCGACTATCAGGAGACTTCGTTGTGGATGTACTGGGGGACGATGCATGGCCGACCCCTGGTCAACGGCTACTCGGGGTTCTTTCCGCGTCATTTTGTGGACTTGAAAGAAAAGCTGCAGCGCGATGGAACGCAACTCAAGATGTTCCCCTGGGACAGTCAGGGCCTAAAGGATCTGAACCAATGTCAGGCTCGTTTTGTCGTTGTGAAACGAACATTCGCGACTCGTGACGAAGTCTGGCAACACCCGCTGACCAAGTTTCGCTGGGCGTGGGTGACGGCCGATGAAGAGCATCAACTGGATGTCTATGAAATCGAACCGGTCGACCCCGACTAAGAACAGGCGAGTTCAGCCACGGATGGGCCGCGGATGAACTCGGCTGTGTCAATCCGTGGCGACCTCTTGTTTCTTACATCACGATCGGCTTACCGAGTGCCCGGCGAACGGGGACGAATTGGCCGACGTGCATCGTTGGGTGTGTCGCGATCAGGGTGAAGAACGAACCGACGGTGGGGCAGAAGTTACGCATTTCTTCCGGGCCGGGTTTGTCGAGGTCATCATCGGTTAGTTTCGCGAGAGCGGCTTTGGTGGCGACGCGAACCTTGTCGAGCAGGTCGAGGTACTGCTGTTTGGTCGCGAACTTCGAAGCATCATTACAGTCGGACGTCTCCTTCTTGTGCGCATCCACGAACCCGGCTGGCAACTCGGGGCCCGATCCTGGGCAGACCTGGTTTAACAGTCCGACCTCTCCTGAAATCAAGTGCCCCAACTGCCAGGCCAGATGGTTGCATCCGGGTGCAGGACGCATCATCAGTTCGGCGTCATCCAGATCGGAAACGTAGAGTTTCAGGACGTAATAACCCATATCCATGCTGCCGTTGATGGCGTCCTTGGCGTTCATCTGCTGTTCCTTTGAGAGTCTATCGGGGTTAGAGATCGGTTAATGGACGTCATTCGCAAATGACTGGATTCCGGCCTGCGCGGGAATGACGGAAGAGACGATTCTTACTCTTTAATCATTGAGGCCAGTCGCTTTGCTTTTTCGTTGTCTGCGTCTTTCGACAAAACTTTGTCGAGCAGTTTTTGGGCGTCTGATTTACGTTCGGTTGCGATCAAAGTCTCGGCCAGGCCGAGCTGCAGTTCAACGTCTCCGGGCTTCAATTCAAGGCCTGTTTCGAATTCCGTGATCGCACGTGGATATTGTTTCAATCCAAGCAACGACGCGCCAAGGATCCGGTGGACCTCCGCATCCAGGACATCGATATGAATTGTCATGCGGCCGTACTTGTACGCATCATCGTAATTGCCATCGGCCAATGCCATTTCCGCCAGTGCCTTCCGCGGCGCGGGGTCATCCGCTTCGATCCTTGTCAGCGTAATCAAGGCGTCTCGTCGCTTTTGAGTTTCCCCCGTCAGCTTGGCAGCAGCAGCGATTCCCTTCCACCAGTCACTGTTGTAGGGAAAGTGTTTCTTACCTAATTCGCACAGCTTGAATGCCTCATCCGTCTCTTTCAGCTTCAAGCGGGCTCGCAACAGCAGTTCCAGGATACGACGATTGGGATGATCGGCATTCAAGGCCGGTTCGAGAACGCCGACGGCATCGCGAGATTTCTCGTCCCGCACGAGAAGTGCGCCGACGACAAACGCGGCGATGGCGTTCTGCGGGTGCTTCTTCAGGACCTCTTCGGCAATCTTCCTGGCTTCGTCTCGTTTCTTGATGAACAACAACAGCTGCGCGTACTGGGCCGCTGCCTCAGGGTCTTTCTTGTTCTTTTCGTAGTTCCGCTCGATCTGATTCGGTTTGATCTCTGGCTCGTCTTCGGTTTGGCGGATTTCGGCGACGACCTTGTCCAGATACTCGCGATACCCTTTCTCGAAGTCAGCCTTCTCGACGCCAAAGACTTCGGGAATGGCCTGGTCGGTCGTTCGATTGCGGCGGTACGCATCCAGCAACTTGGCGAGTGAAGGCTCGCCGAAACGAGCGACCATGTACTCGGCATAGAGCACACTTTGGCAGTAAGCGAAATTCCAGTTGGCTTGGTTGCCTGCACGAATGAAACCCATGCTGAGGTTGTCGAGGTTCTTCAGTTCGCCCTTGGGGACTCGATCCAGCAGCAGCTTGTTCCATTCCACAGGTCGCGGATAACCCTCGGAGCGGACAGCCAGGGCCTCGGTATACCAGTGCGGGATGTTGAAGTTGGTCTGCTGCAGCGTCAGGACATGCACGTATTCGTGCTTCATGACTCGAGCCCAATTCAATGGTTCCTCCAGGCTGGAGGGGCTGGTCATCGCGATGATCACGCCGGTGGATGCTCCGATTGTCTGGACCCAGGGGAGGCCGACCATGCGGGCGCTAAACCACTGATGCGCCGAAAGTCCCTTGGCCGAGTTATACAGTTCGATCTGCGTGCGGCTTTCGGGCTCGAAGCCATACAGGGCGGTCAGTTCGGGATAGACTTCCTCAAGGTATTCCGCCATGTAACGGGCGAGCAGCTTATCGAGTTTGCTGTCGGCTCGAACAACGAAATGGTCGGTCGTGACGGCTTCGTACTCGTCGAGGACTTTCAGCACCTTGCGCATGTTGCTGACGCGCACATGATAGGGATCGGCTTTGAATGCTTCGTCGAGAAGTCGGCGAGCGTCGTCCATGCGACCGGTCTGCATATAGAGCTGACCCAGGGCCGTCTTGGGTTCCGAGAGTTGTGGCATGAGCAAGATGGCTTGGCGGAATAGCGGTTCTGCGACGGAGTGCTGTCGGAAGCGATCGACTTGCTCGCCGAGTGTCGTCAGAAAGTAGCCCGGTTTGGGGTTTCGGGTCGCCACGTCGATGACGATTTGTTCGAACCGCGTGGGTGATTCCAATTTCATATCGGCGATGTGATCCAGGTGACTGACGATCTGCTTCAGGCGTTCCAGATCAGGCCAGCCATCCTGCATCAGACGTAAGGTCGCCATCAGGGCGAGTGTCGCTTGATCGACCGGGTTCACCGCCAGAGCGTCCGTCAACAGCTTTTCCGCTTCATCGAGTTCGCGGAAATAGAGTTTCGCTTCGGCGAGGACTCGAAGTGCTCCGGGCAGCTTGGGCGAGATCTCTAGTGCCGCATTGGCACGGGTTTCGGCTTCGTCCCAGTCGTATTCCTTAACGGCGGCCTGGCCGAGAGCGACTAGCGTTTCTGTGGCACGGGGATTAATCGACAGAGCGAGCTTCAGTTCTGGTTGGCCCTGTGCCTTGTTGTATTTTTCCAGCAACAGCTTCCCGGCGAGATAGTGAGCCTGCCAGGATTCTTTGTCGACCTTGAGCGCGTCCACACACAGCGTGTTGACGCAAAAGTCGAAGATCTGCGTGACGCTGTGCCAGCGGGCATACTGCGAGGCCCCGCGGCAGACCATCAGCAGGGATTCAGCGTCGTGGGGTTGCCGTCGGTTGTAGTAGCGGACGAACCAGCGATAGCCGTCATCGGCGAGCTTAATTTCGCCCTGTTCGGCCCAGAGGTGGGCTTGGATCAGCCGTGCGAGAAGTTGATCCGA
>CBIHQO010000228.1:0-8778 GCA_966211735.1 uncultured Schlesneria sp. | reverse complement strand
GTTGCCATCGAAGGGGCGTACAATCGGGTGCTTGTAGTCGCCGGGATCGAATTCGAACGATGTCTCTTTGCGCTTGGCATCGCCGACTTTTTCGATCAACTTGGCGGGCAGCAGGCTGGTGGCCGTGCCACTGGGGCCGCGCACATTGGTGGAGATCTTCGAAAGGACCTGGTTGTAGTTGTCTGGGCGGACCTGATCGCCCAGGCAGAAGACGACGCCGCCCCCCGCTTCCAGATAGCTGCGCAGAACCTCGGCCTCGCGATCGGTCAGCATGGCGACGTTGCAGACGAAGACGCAGTCAAACCGAGCCAGGTCGGTTCCCAGCAGTTCGCCTTCGCGAATTACCGTCGGTCGAATCGGGCTGATCTGAGTTCGATTGGGAAGTTCGGGGGCCAGCGCCAGCTTCAGGAAGTCGGTCGCGTTCCCCATGGGCTCACCCGATGGTTTGCCGTTCACGAGCAGAACCTGCAATTCGTCGCGGACTGGAATCGCCAAGCGGCGCGAGTCATCCACTTTCAGGCCATCCGGTTTCAAGCGGACTTCCACTCGATGCTCGCCGTTGGCAAATGCCGGTTTGAAATCGACACGAACATCGGTTTCGGCGGGGAGATCGACTTGTTGAGTATCCGCCAACCGATCGTCGATCAGCAGTTCCACCAGTTGGCCCAAGGCCCCCGACGAGCCGTAGTTGCGGATCGTAGCTGAGAGGGGAACGGAGCGGCCCGAGAGGACAAAGCCGTCAGCCGCACGCAGGCTGGTGATCGCGGTATTTGCTGTGCCGGGCTGACCGGCATCCAAAAAGAACAGCTTGGCGCGTTCGGAGAGTTTTTTCAGCCCGGACTTCACTCGAACTGCCTCAGTCGAATCTTTCGGAGCCCAGCCCGCTGTTTGCAAGTCGGTCAGGAAGTAGATCTCTTTGCGGGAGATCTCTGGCACCATCGTTAGCAGTTCGTCGATCTCGTTCAGGACAACAGAGACATCAACTCGTTCGTCGAGGAGGGGGAGGTGCTCGATTTCTACCAGCACGGCCGACGCCTGGTAGGCGGGTTGCTTGACGATGCCGCGCGCCATCGATTCGCCGATGCGAACGAGTTGCATGGCATCGCCCTGACGAGCGGTTCCGGCGATCTGTCGAGCCAGTTCGCGGGCACGATCGAAACGGGACTTGTCTTGTGACCGATAGCCCATGCTGAATGTTGCATCAATGACAATGATTCTGTGTCGCGGCCCTTCGGCGCGGAAATACTCGCCAAACGTTTCGACCGAGGGGCGAGCCAGCGCCGTGGCCACCAGCAGAACGATCAATGTCCGGACGATCAGCAGCAGGATCTGTTCGACGCGCAGTCGCCGCGACTGTTTCTTGGTGGCGGCGATTAAAAACCGCATCGCCGCCCAAGGCATTTCGATGTAACGCCGGCGATGCAGCAGATGGATCAAGATCGGCGCGCCGCCAATCGCCAGTCCCCAGAGCATCAGGGGGCTGCCAAATCCAAAGGCGAGCAACAGTGCAGACGACATCGACGGTCCCATCGGTACAAATTTCGGGCCGTTCAGCATACCGACGCGATTAATCTGCCGGTAGGGGCAAGCCAGTGCCCGACGATCTTCCTGGGACCGATCCCAATTGACACCTGAATGAATCGGGTGAGCCGCGCTGCGTCAGCACGCGGATAGCTTTGCCTTACCACAACATGAGGAAACAAATGAGGTTCTCACGCGGAGGCGAGAAGTAGCGGAGAGAAATGAAGGAAAAAGCGAGTCTGCACGCTTGAGTCGTGGCCGTATTCGCATTGAAACAGTCATTAATGCAAAGGCGCCAAGGCGCCAAGGCGCAGAGTCGCAAAGGGAAGAGGGACATCTCAATTGCTTCAGACTCTTTCTATTTCATTTTGAAACACTCTTCGGTGTCGGCGTGTCATTGCGTTTGTTGATTCATCGGATTCGCCGAGCGCTTTAATCGGGCGTGCAAGCCGCATGCGTGTGCGCACAAGGTTGCGGAAGTGGCTGCGTGAACACCTTTGTATCATGTTTGGATTCGTTCAATTTCGAGAATCCATGTACGTCTTCCCGAAGATTGAGGTCATATCTTCGGATATCTCGTTCGCATTTCCGAACGCGAAATAGGCATGCCGACCACGTATGCGGATTACATTGATCCGTTCGCTACGGCTGTCCGGCGCTTGGGCATATCAGTTGCTTCAGTGGAAACTCAGAGGACGCGGATCAAAGGGGGCTCTCTCACGCATCCGCGCTCGATGCCAGTTCATTCTATTGTTTGATGAAAGTGCCAATGATGCGAGTACGTCGACGAGGGTTTACACTGATTGAGTTGCTGGTGGTGATCGCCATTATCGCTGTGTTGATTGCGCTGCTATTGCCCGCTGTTCAGCAAGCCCGCGAAGCCGCTCGACGCACCCAGTGCAAGAACAACATGAAGCAGCTTGGCTTGGCCTTGCATAACTATCATGACGTTTATGACCAACTGCCTCTGGGTTCGTTGTACAAGCACAACTGGCGAACTGCCGTGCTGCCGATGCTCGATCAAGGTGCTGCGTACACTCAACTTTCATTCGTGTCGGGTGGCTTTAATGGTGACGCTAACCCTGCGGATGCGAATACCCCGATTCTGAAGGGCTGGAAAGTCGCGGCGTACATCTGTCCGTCGAGCCCGCTGGAAACGAATCCCAACTATGGCGGCTGGAATCCAAATCGCTATCAAGGACATCACTACGCGGCGGTGGGGGGAGCCTACAATGCCGGCTACGGCAACTGTCGACAACTTTACGGAATCATGTGCGACAACGGAGCCATGGAGATCAATGTCAAGCATCGCCTGGCTGACATCACGGACGGATCGAGTAATGTGATGCTGGTTGCCGAGCAATCAAACAAAGTCAAGTACACCGCGACTTTAACCTGGGAGTTCTCTGACGGGAAAACACAGGGTGTAGGTGGCCAGAAAGGTGGCTGGGGAGGTCCTGGAGATATGAATACCTACTCGAACACAGGCAGCAGTGCCATCCCAGGCATTTCGCCTATCGTTTATGGACCGAATGGGAGCTGCGGGGACTCGTTCGGGTGTGGACTGATCTACTGTGCCTCGAACAATTTCGCCTCGGCTCATACGGGTGGCATTCACACACTGATGGGCGATGGCTCCGTCAAGTTCGTCTCCGACAACATCGACCTGCTGACGTTCAAACGAGCAGGCATGCGAGGTGACGGCAACGCGATCAGCCTGGACTAGTCACGGTGAAAGTCACGGGGTTCGCTTCGATTGGCTCGAGGCGAACCTTTTTTTTGCGAGCGGATATCGAGTCAGAAGTGAAATCCCGCGTGGGGAGATACGGATCCGAAATGATGTTGTCAGCAAGATACACGATTATACTTGGTTTATGCTGTCTGGCACCGATTGGCTGTTCCAAAGGGCCAGACCCCGCAGAGATCGTGACCGGTCGCGTGGTCTTCAAAGGCAAGCCGGTCGCCGGCGCTGGAATTCGGTTTTATGGACCACACAACGGATTTGGTCTGGTCGCGAATCTGGATGCCGACGGACGATACGTGACGCCATCGCCGTTGCCGGTGGGATTCTATGAGATTTCGATCACTGGCAGTCAAGGCGGCATGGCCGAAGGTCCCGATGCACCGCTCCCTTCTCCAGTTGCACCAACTTATGTCGATGAAGCCTATCACGACGGCGCGACCAGTGGCCTGGAAGCGAGAGTGACATACAAGGAGACAACGTTCGATTTCGACGTCTCCGAACCACCGAAAGTGCCCGAAGTTCGTCCAGGAATGCTGGTTCGGCAAGCCCCAGCAAAGGGCCATAAGTGATCGGTCTGTTCGAGGCCAGATCACTCAGAGATACCTGACTTAACAGGCGCGATAAGGTGGCCCCGAAGACCAACCCTTCCGTCGATTGAACTGCCATAACGTCCGCTTCTCTCACGCACCCCAGACCGCATCATGCGACTGGGGTGTTCTCGTTTTCGGCCTTCCTTCCGATCCATTGCGATCGTTAATTTCCAAATGTTTGGCACAGATTTCATATCGGATTAGTGCTTACGATTGTTATTTTGCGTGCGAGGCGGGATTGTTGCCGCTCACGAGACCGAATTCGTCGAAGTTGCCGAACAGCGACTTCCGATGCAAAATGGCCGTACGCGATTCTGCTAATTGTTGAGGTGCGGTTGGGATGCCACGGTCTCACCGTCTTCGGCGTGCCTGTGTCTTCGATCAAAAGACACGGCCATGTCGACGACTCCAAGTCCGTGACACCCCATCCGAATCTAAGACGATCATCATCGCACACTGTCACTTCGGACGACCATTTCTTTCGCACGTTTCATTCGGCAGGTGGCCTATGGCAAAACCGCTGGTGTTTCACTTTGGCGATGGCGACTTTGCGTTCGGCATCAGCAAAGTCGACCGCAGTCGGCTGTACGGCTATAAGGACCTGGAAGTTCTGGACGAGAAGGGGCGGCGGTGCGAACTGGCGACGCTGGCCGGAGACGGCCACACGGTCATCGGTCGCGGTGGGTCGAGCTTTACTCAATTGACCGTCGATGGCGAATGGTGCGACAAGGGGACTTTGAAGCCCGTCGACATCAATGGCAACGAAATCACGCCGGTCGCCTCGTCTTATAGTGCTCCCGTGCCGTTGGCCGATCCGACGACGGTGGCCGACTACCTGCAGCACAACATTCGGCTGGTCTACCTGCTCGAGCCCGAAGGGGATCCGTCTCCGTTGTATGAGCAACTCAAGCAGGGTGCGATCTTCAAGTTTCCCTACAGCTATCGCGGCGGATTGGAAGCGGACGCCGGGTTCCTGATCCAAGGGGCCGACGGCAACTTCTTCATGGCGGTGGGCAATCCGACTCGCGTCGAATTCAGCGGCCCGACTCAGGTTTCGGCCGTCGAAGAAGAATCGGAAATGGATGAATCTGATCTGATGGACTTCGATATGATTTGATCTCGTCATTGATCAGGCAGCTTGAGCAGGGCGGCTGAAGACGGCAAGGTGGCCAAAGACAACCAGGACAATTGACGGGCCCGACGCGCTTTGTCTGGCCTTCCTCGCCAAGGGTCGACCATGCCGGAAATCAACATCAGCGACAGTGGCGGGCGTGATGCGTTCGTCGCGACGCAAAGCGTGGGAACCACGCTGAAAGTGCGTTGGATCGACGGTCAAAAGCGACAAGTGAACAGTGCTCGCCTGCTGAAAGCAGCCGTCACCAACGACATCGAAGCGCTGCGAGTGCGATTCGGTGAACTGAACGATGTCGGCAAGGCGCTGATCGAGTCCGACCCGGAAGTCGACCTGGAAAGCACCGGACGGTTTCTCAGCGACACGTCGCGAGTCTACATCGATCCCGACCGCAAAGTGGTTCACAAGGTGCAATTCTTCGAAGTCGTGCGAAACCCGGACGGATCGGTTCGCGAACGCCGGCCTCGCAAGATCATGGAGACCAATCTGGATGGCGAACAACCGCTACGCTGGTCCGGCGTCTACATCAAACGAGAACAGGCGATTCGCAAGTTCGTCTTCGTCAGCAAAGTGCAACTGAATCACACCAACGGGCTGACGTACGATTTTCTGTATCGGATGGCTCAAGAGTTGGAAGCCAAAGACAGCCTGATGCTATTGGGGGCGGGACCCAAATCGAATCAGCCGCTGATCGTGCGGCGTGGCGGATCACCCTATCGCGGCTTCCTGGAAGGCCGCACGCAAGGCGACAAGTACGCGTTGATTCTGCACTTCTCGGACCTGGAACTGAAAGCCCCCGCCGCCGTTCCCACGGAGACCGACGCATGAGCGCTGCCGTTCTGGACAAATCTCGCGTTGAAATCTTGCTGGGTCATTACGGCACCGCTTCGGCGACGGCACTCACCGATAACACGCTGCTGCCCAAGGTGCAGGAATACCGGCGCCTGGCCAGTGGTCGCATGCAACCGCTGGACCGCGACGGGATCGCTCACAAGATCCCGGCGGGCGAATACCACGTCAGCCGCAAGGTCGATGGCGAATTCACCGTGCTCGCGTTTCGCGATGGGATGGCGTTCAGCATCAATCCCGGCGGAACCGTTCGCGTCGGATTACCCTGTTTGGAAGAAGCGGCCAAGCTGCTGAGCAAAGCCGGGGTGCACGAAGCATTGATCGCAGGTGAACTTTACGTCGTGCGTGAAGATACTGGTCGGCCGCGGGTGCATGATGTCTGTACTGTCGCCCGCAATCCTCAATCGGCCGGCGATCTGAAGAGACTGCGATTCGCCGCGTTCGACGTGATGAGCAAAGACAGCACCGTCATCAGCCAGCCATTTGCCGACACCTGGAAGCTGATTCAGAAATGGTTCGGCCACGGCGAACTCGTTCATGCGGTCGATGCGAAGACCGTCAAATCGGTCGATGAGATTCAGAAGCTGTTTCAGGTCTGGGTGGTCGACGAAGGGGCCGAAGGACTTGTCGTTCGTAGCGACGCGGCCGGGCAGTTCAAGATCAAACCGCGGCACACGCTGGATCTGGCGGTCCTGGGATATACCGAATCAACCGACGATCGCCACGGAATGCTGCACGATCTGCTGCTGGGTGTGAAAAGAGCCGATAGGACACTGCAGGTGCTGGGTCGGGTCGGTGGCGGTTTCACCGATGATCAGCGTCGCGAGATGCTGAGCGATCTGAAGGATATGGCAGTCGACAGCGAGTATGCCGAAGTGAACGGCGACAACGTCGCGTACCAGATGGTGAACCCCGAATGGGTGGTGGAGGTCAGTTGCCTGGATCTGCTCTCCAACACAACTCGCGGCGGTACGATTAATCGCATGGTGCTGGATTATCACAACAACGGCTCGCGCGGCTATCACGTCGTGACCAAGCTGCCGCTGGCAACGATTATCTCGCCCCAGTTCGTTCGCCGACGCGAAGACAAGCACGTCCGACCCGAAGACTGCGGCGTGACGCAGGTGTCGAACATCGTCGAAGTTCCGCTGATCGATCGAGACGCCCGGCAATTGACACTGCCCTGCAGCGAGATCTTGCGACGCGAAGTCTTCACGAAAGACCTCAAGGGCCAGACGATGGTCCGCAAGTTCCTGATGTGGCGGACTCATAAAGAAACCGCCAGCGACGAATTCCCCGCGTTCGTCGTTCACTTCACCGACTTCAGCCCCAACCGTAAAGACGCCTTGGCTCGGGAACTGCGCGTCTCGAATTCGCAACAGCAGATTGAACTGCTTTGGGATGTGTTGAAGACGGATAACATCAAGGCCGGTTGGAACGCGGTGGCGTCGACAGCCGCCCCAGCCGCGGAGAAGCCGGTGGCGGAAGTCGTTGCCGAAGATCCAGTCCCGAAAGCCACCAAGAAGAAGGCCGTGAAGGCGACCCCTGCTGCAGTCGAAGAACCGCCTGTCGTGACTGAGTCCGAGGCCGCACCAGTGAAGAAAGCAACCAAGAAGGCCGCCGCTAAAAAGGCAAGCAATAAAAAGGCAGACTGACCTCTTGGGGTGAGCCGCGCTGCGTCAGCACGCGGATGACTTGTCTGCTATCTACCTCGGACTAAGAACAGACAAAACCCGATTTTCACGCGAAGCCGCGAAGTCGCGGAGAGGAATGTCCCGTAGGCTTCTCTCCTCATCTTCTTCGCGCCTCCGCGGCTTCGCGTGAACACTTCTTCTACGACCGTTGAACGAAGTTATCCGCGTGCTGACGCAGTGCGGCTCACCTGGGAGAGCGCTTGGGAAACAGCTCGCTACTTCTCCGGCTCGATCATCACCGGCGTCTGTTCGGCGTTGACGCGCGATGGCGCTGATTCGAGTTGTGTTTTGAGATAGTCGAACAGCTCTTCCGCCGTCAGATGCAGATCGCGGTTCGTGTCGGCGGCTCCCTGGATCGCTTCGGCCAAGGTCCAGGCAAACAAGCTGCGCCCTTTTTCGTCCCAAGTTCGCGATTGCTGACCCTGATCACACGAGATGATCACCGTGGTCGACTTCAACGGCGTCTTCAGTCCGTCGATCAATGCCTTGCCTGCCAGTTGTCGTTTAGCATCTTTACCTGTGCCGGGCGGGGTCACATCCAGGAGCAGGATCTTATCGTTCGCGGGGCATTCATTGAGCTTGTCGGCCAGCCAATCGAGCGATACGCCGGAATTGGCCATGTTGTCGAAGCGGAAGTCCTTCGGAGCCAGGTAGACCGTCTTGTCGTCGCCCTGATACGCGTGCCCCGAAATATAAATCAGCACCTGCATTTGCGGGCGTGCACTACTCAGGGTTTCGGTGAGTTGTCTCTCCCATTCTTTCCGGGTCCCGTCGACGATGAGCGCGCCGCGCTGATCGGAAACCGCATAGCGCGACAGCAGCGCCGACTGGACCAGCCGTGCATCGTTGAGAGCTGTTTTCAAAGGGGAGAGCGAGGAATCGGTGTAGGACTGCGTGCCCAGAACGACCGTCCAGCGATCCGTCTGCGCGGGGCGTCGGGCGTCGATCGTGGTGGCGGTCAACGCTCCGTCGGGCATCTCGGAATAGGCGACTCGCACGTTATCGAACTGTCGCAGATCGGACAGTTTGACCTTGTCGAGAGCGAGTGTGATTTCGGTCTTGGGATCCGTCGCAAGCGTATGTCGCTCACCATTGGCGAGTGAGACGGTCAGTTCATTCGTCTTGGGGTCGACGGCCTGCACGGCACCATCGAACTGCTGACTGCGGGTCGCTGTCACTTCCACAATTTCGGTATCGTGCTGGATCGAGACGCGATCGCCCGGCTTCAGGGCGGCGGCGGTCAATGGC
>CBIHQO010000227.1:0-8805 GCA_966211735.1 uncultured Schlesneria sp. | reverse complement strand
TTCAAGACCAGTTGCTCATGCTGAGATGGATGATCCAGTTTGACGGTGAACATGTATCCGGCACCCGTCAGACCTCGATTCCATTTGCTGCGGCACTCTTCCGCCGTGAAACTCCATTGTCCGACTTGACGGGCTGGCTCGGGCAGACTGGGGTCGATCAGTGTGAGCTGGACCGTGCCCGGCAGTTTGATGATTTCGCCGTCGTCATCGACCAGTGCGATGTACGCAACTAGGGCATCATCACCCGGTCGCTCGTCTCGGTTCAAGCCGCCCGACAAGAGCGAGTTGATCTGCAGCTTGCTGACGCGGACCAGTGATTCGGTGTATTCGGCGGCAACGACCCGCTTGCCGGATCGAGCGAGTTCAGCTCGCAATTGCTCGGCTTCTCGGCGAGACCGCGCGAGCTCGGTTTGAGTGGCGTCAGCGCGCCGTTCGACTTCGACCAAATGCTCCTGCTGCTCACGAAGGCGGGCCTGCAACAGGTCGGGTTTCGCCCGTCCCAGGCATCCACAGAGCATCAGAGCCGACATCCATGTCAGCGCACGTCGCATTCGATCCATCGCCAGTACGCACAACCGCCGCCCAGGCGGAGAGACCGGGCGGCGGAAGGATAGTCATTTTCCCCGATTTTGGACAACAGCAGGTTGGCCGCGCGGGAGATTACGATCAGGTGGCAGCACCCGGAAGTGCTGGGAGCTTTTCTAGAACCGAGTCGATCAAGCCGTAACCCTTGGCTTCTTCGGCAGACATAAAATTGTCTCGATCTGTGTCGGCTTCGATTTTATCCAGGGTTTGACCCGTGTGCTTCAGCATCAATTCGTTCATCCGGCGCTTCGTCCGCAGAACTTCTCGAGCGTGAATTTCCAGTTCGACGGCCGTTCCCTGCATCCCCGCCAGCGGCTGGTGAATCATGATTCGGCTGTTGGGAAGGGCAAATCGCTTCCCCTTCGTTCCGGCGGTCAGCAGCATCGCACCCATGCTGGCACATTGGCCGAGGCAGTAAGTTGCGACACTACAGGACAGGAATTGCATGGTGTCGTAGATCGCCATGCCCGAGGTGATCGAACCCCCGGGGCTGTTGATGTACATGTGAATATCAGACTTGCCGTCCTCGAACTGCAGGTACAGCAACTGGGCGACAATGCTGTTGGCAACATCATCGTTGATGGCGCTGCCCAGGAGAATAATGCGGTCGCGCAGCAGGCGACTGTAGATGTCCATGGCCCGCTCTTCGCGGCCACTCTTTTCAATCACAAATGGAACAAGTGAGGTCATCGCAGACTCGCTGTCATGGTATTAGAAATTTGTTGAAATGACGCTGATGTGTCGGCGAACCTCAGGGAGTTTTCACCTTGGATGGATTCGTCAGGATCTCATCGACCAGCCCGTATTCTTTGGACTGCATCGCATTCAAGTAGCGATCGCGTCCCGTGTCTTTCGCAATGACTTCGACTGGCTGGCCAGTGTGGCTGGCCAGGATGTGATTCAGCACATCACGCGTTTCCAGAATTTCTTTGGCTTGAATCTCGATATCCGAGACCTGGCCGCCGACTTCGCCGAACGGTTGATGGATCATCATTTTTGCATGCGGAAGGATGAAGCGTTTTCCCTTGCCCCCGCCGGCAACCAGGATCGCTCCGCCGCTGGCGGCGATACCGACGCAATAGGTGGCGACGTTGCACTGGACGAACTGCATTGTGTCATAAATCGCCATCGTGGCGGTGACGGAACCGCCGGGCGAATTGATGTAGAAATGGATGTCTTGGTGTTTGTTCTCGGATTGCAAATAGAGCAACTTCATCACGATGACGTTGGCGCTGGCATCGTGAATGGGACCATCCAGGAAGATGATCCGATTTTCCAGAAGTAAATCGCCAATACCCATCTGACGCTGGCGCGAATAGTCCCGCGCGGCATTGGCCATGGGCTGGAACGAACGAGACAGCGAATCCAGCATTCAGAACCTCTCAACACTAGGGCCAAAAAGAACCTGCCTGGGCGGCACGGACCGAAGAAAACCCAGAATTAGCAGGTCCGCCGGAAGAGTACGCGCCAGGACGCTTCCAGACAAGGCTGACCGCCGGTTCCACAAACGAATACGGCCGACTGCAGGCAGTCGGCCGTAGACAAGAGCAAAATATGCGAGCAAACTAAGAGGCTTACTCGTCAGCGTCGCCTTCTTCAGTCGGTTCAACAACCACAGATGACATCCCGCAGACCGACAGCGACAACGCTTGCACGTCGTCGGATGGAGCCGACTTCGGAGCTGGCACGTCCTCGAACTGAGCCGATTTCAGAATAAAATCGACTGCTTTGCGTTCGCGAATCTGGGCTTCGAGGTTCTCGATCACACCAGTCTTGGTCAACCGGGCGCGGACGCGACGAGGACTTTCGCCCCGCTGCACGGCCATCATGTTGATCTCCGATTCAATGTCGATCGGGCTGACTTCGATCTTTTCCTGAGTCGCGATCCGGTCCAGAACAAAGTGTTCCTTCAGGGCCTGGCGAGTGGAGCTGATCGATTGTTGACGCAGTTCGTTCTCGCGAGCCAGAATCTGCTGAGTCGTAAACCCAGCCTGCTGCATTTCGAGAATTTCGCGACGCAGCGCGTTTTCAGTCTGCTTGTTCACCAGCGATTCGGGCAAGTCCCAGCTGGCGGACTCGGTGATCTTTTCCAGAACCTGGCGACGGCAAGCCTGACGTTGATCGTAGGTTACTTGTCGTTGCAGCATTCCCTGAATTTCGTCCCGCAATTCTTGTCCGTCGCCATAGCCGACGCGTTCGAAGAATGCCGCGTTGAGTTCAGGAAGTTGCTGCTGCTGAACAGCAGTCACGTCGAGCGTGACGCTGATCTTCTCGCCGCGCATTTCAACTTGCTCGGCTTCGTTGGAGATCGTGATCTCGGCGGTCTTCTTTGTTCCTGGCGTACTGCCGGCCATCAGCTTGTCGAATTCGGTGATCTCTGCATCGCGGAAGCGGATCGTTGGCTTCAGCTGCAGATTGACTGCAGGCAGCTTGCGGAATGATTCGCCGTTGCGAGAAAATTCCAGATCGACAGTGACGAAATCGCCTGCTTCAGCCGGGGTTTCTCGATCAACGAACGTGCCATATTGAGCGATGAATCGGTTCAAATAGGCTGAAATATCATCTTCCGAGACTTCGCGAATCGGGCGCTCGATCTTCAAGCCGCCGTAGTTTGGCACTTCAAACTCGGGGCGAACTTCGACATCGAATTCGTATTCGAAATCACCTTCGTCGGGGATGCGCAGGCTCTCCACGTCGAAGTCTGGCTCGTTAATCGGGTCGAGCGAATTTTCGTCGGCCAATTGCTCCAGGCTGGTCATCAGCACGCGCTGGCGAACGGAATCCGCGATCTCTTCCTTGAACCGGCGCTTGGCCAGCGCGGGGGGAACGCGACCGGGACGAAACCCGGGAACCGAAGCGGTCTGGACGATTTCACCGATCGCTTCTGTGGAGAAGTGTTCGATGTCGGCTCGAGGCACCTTCACGCGGACATGCTTCTTGCACGGACCAACATTCTGGATGTCGACTTCGATCGCCAGACGGTAACGCGAATCGGCAGCTTCGTTCTGATCTTCTGCCACGGCGGTATCGGCCTCTGTCACAATCAATTCCTCGCTAGTGATCGCTAAATGCCGCTGTGTTTGCCAGCGGAGAGCTTCATCGACTTTGACCGTTTGACCCGATCAAGAACTTCAGTTCCACCCATGACGACGCACCAAATACCGGCAACGCGTCGGAGCAACTCTTTTTCAGACTTGGGGAACCGGCACGTCGAGGGGAAAGAAAGCGGGTGATGGGACTCGAACCCACGACAACCACGTTGGCAACGTGGTACTCTACCAACTGAGTTACACCCGCATGGTGCCCCGGCGGATGCGAATTATGCCAGTTCGTGCGGGCGCGTCAAGCGACCGAGCCCTAGTTCTGCTCTGTTCATTATTTCTGACGCCGTGATCACTCATATCCGGCCAAATTCTCCGCTGTCATGGACGATGTTGCCGTGCGGCATCATTAGCAACATGACAGTCACGCCCATCGTTACTTGCTATCAGCATTAGAGTTACTGCTAATTCTGGCGAAAATGAGTCTTGCTGACGTGGATCTCTGGCAACGTGGCGGCATCGCGGCCACATGAGCAGTCCGCATTTTTCTGGCAAATCGTAAAAAGCCGTAACTCATGTGTATGTAACTGGTAGTGGGATATGACTGCCTGCTGTAACAAGATTCTGAAACACGAAAAAATGTTTGGCATTCAATCTGCTTTACACCTCGTTCATCCTGCGAAACAAAAAACAACAACGAGGCAATTCAGCAGGGTTGTCTCACTGAAAAAAAATGATTTATCACTCAGAAAGGCCCTTAGCTCATGAAGACTCTCATCGCCCTGATCAATGACGAAGCCGGTTTCATTGTTTCTGCAGAACTCGTCCTCGTCTCAACGATCGCCGTCCTCGCGATGATCGTTGGTCTGTCCGAAGTTGCCATCAACGTCAACAACGAGCTCGAAGATGTCGGTGCGGCGTTCGGATCGATCAACCAGACCTACTGCGTGAAAGGGGTCCTTGGTTGCCAAGGCTACGTCAGTGGTACCGAATTCCGCGACAACATCGATACCTGTGACGCCACCGGCGACATCCAGAGTGTCAGCACCCAAGGCGAAGGCGCAGGCCAGTACTAAACCTTGCTACGTACTCGCTTCGCTCTATCTCACAAAAAGAATTCGACCGCAGATCTCTCGCCTCAACGAGATCTGCGGTCGAATCGTTCTTTGATTTCAGGTTGTAGACGGCACACTCCACCTGCAGCGAGTCGACTACTCCCGACAAAATCCAGGTGAGCCGCGCTGGTCAGGAGGCGGATTCTTCAGTCAGCCGCCGGAGCGTGCTATCGATACGGAGACTTTGTTACTTCTTCACGATCGACGAAAACCGCTCGTACGCTTCGTTCCACGCGGCTACGTTTTGCGGCTCGTATCGCTTCATCGTCGACGATGCTCGGACCACAGAGCGAATCTCGCTGAGTGAACCGACGGCTCCCGCAGTCCTCGCTTGGACCAGGATATTTCCGAGTGCTGTCGCTTCGATCGGACCGGTGATCACGGGGCGTCCCGTCGCATTCGCGGTGAACTGATTCAGCAACTCGTTCTGAGTTCCGCCACCCACGATATGAATCACCTCGACCCGCTCGCCGGAAAGTTCCTCAAGCCAACCCAGAACCGTTCGGTACTTCAGGGCCAGGCTTTCCAGGGCGCAGCGGACGATTCCCCCTTCCGTGTCTGGAACTTCCTGGTTCGTCTTTCGGCACCATTCACGAATGGCTTCCGGCATTTCTTGCGGAGCCATGAAGGCTCGATCGTCTGGATCGACGAAAGCCCGGAATGGCTTCGCATCACGGGCCACTTGTGCGAGCAATCCATAGTCATAGGGGGTGCCGTTCCGCTCGAATGAGCGTCGGCACTCTTGAACCAACCATAGACCCATGATGTTTTTAAGCAGGCGGTACGTGCCGTCGATGCCTCCTTCGTTCGTCACATTCAGTTCGAGAGCTCGCTGCGACAACACGGCATGCGGCAGTTCCAGTCCCATCAGCGACCATGTTCCCGAACTGATGTAGGCCCAATTGGCCTTCCCTGTGTTCTCGGTGGGGACGGCCGCGACGGCCGCGGCGGTATCGTGAGTGGCCGGAGCAACAACATTCAGGCGGGGCAGGCCGGTTCGGCGAGAGACGTCGTCGCGAAGCGTTCCCAGCTTGGTTCCTGGCTCGACCACGTCGCCGAACATTTGGGTCGGCAGATTCAGCTTGCGGAGCAGGTCGAACGACCAGTTTCTTTCCACCGGGTGAAACATTTGCGATGTGGTGGCATTAGTGAATTCCACGACTCGACTGCCCGACAGCAGCCAGTGAAAGAAGTCGGGGATCATCAAGAACCGGTCGGCAAGCTGCAGCAAAGGGCCATTAGTCTGGTTCATCGCGACCAGTTGATACAGTGAATTGATCTCCATGAATTGCAGGCCGGTTTGCGAAAAAATCTCGCTGCGGGGGACTCGCAGGAATGTCTGCTCCATCGTGCCGCGAGTTCTCTGGTCGCGGTAATGATAGGCCTGTCCCAGCATTTCGCCGGTTTTAGACAGCAACACAAAATCGACCCCCCACGTATCGACCCCCACGGACACGATCTGCGAACCGAATCGGGCCGCCGCCTTCGCCAGTCCGGCTTGGATCTCGGACCACAAGCGAACTAAATCCCAGCGCATCGTCTCGGCGAGATGGACGGGGCCGTTGGGAAACCGGTGCAGTTCTTCCAGCTTCACTCGCTGCCCATCGAACAGGCCGGCCATCACCCGTCCACTTTCAGCCCCAAGGTCAATTGCCAGATAGATTTGCTCGGCCATCGGTCGCTACTCCCGGTTATGCATGTCCTCAGTATTGAGGTGCGTATGATATCGTCGCTCGGATGAAGGCGGGAGCCTCTCCGATCGTCCGAACCGATGCTATCTCTTCTGCGAATTTGATGTCCGTGTTTTAAGCCTTCCACGGGCCTCTGAACGGCAGGTCGTGCCGATTCCCTTTTTGGGTGTCGATGGTGTCCCCCGTTTTTTTGATGAAATCGGTCCAAAACAGGCACTTACAGCAAAAGACGCCCTTGATTCGCATTGCTCCGGTTTTTTGCGGAAGCTACAACCCGCCGTCCGTTTCTCCCAATTCACATCATGTTTTGATCGCCCCCATCCGGTTTCGGTCGCGGTATGTCCGCGCCCTTACGCACCGCAGAGGTGACTCGATGTACGTGTCGACACAGCGGCTCGTTGTTCCAACGACCACAGTCTTGAAGTGCATGTTCTGGCTTAGCCTGGGCACGGCACTGGCGCTCTCTGCGCAGACTGTTCTGGGACAAGACAGTTTAGAGCTATTGCCGCGTCCTGAAGTGTTTCGTGCTCAATATGGTGAGGCCCCTCGTGCCCCCGACACGATAGATGCCGCACCAGCTCCGACTCCGACACCGAATCTGTCTCAGTCCGACTTTGGCGATGTCGTCGAGGACGGCATCATGTTCGGGGACCAGTTATCCGGTCGAACGGGTGAGGCCTACGGAGCTCTGTTCCGAGCTGGCGTCTGGACTGGCCCGGCCGTCGGCCGCACCGACACGATTGTCCCCCTGGAAATCATGCCTTATGGTTTCGTCAACAACGCCATGGTGTTCGGAAGCTTCCGTGGCTTTCGTGGGTCAACCGACGGTTGGGGGATGAACCTGGGGGGTGGTCTTCGCTACTACTCCGATCGCTGGGATCGAATCTTCGGTGTTAACGCCTACTACGACTACGACAACTCCAGCGGCGGACTATTTCGCGAAACGGGGTTTGGTCTGGAATCGCTGGGCCAGCTGTGGGACATGCGAGCGAATGCTTACATTCCGCACGGGACGACAGCTCAGCTGTTGAAGTCGACGCTGGTCGATGGCAGCCAGCGATTTGTTGGCCATCAGCTTCTCTATGATAACCTGTTGACGTTCGGAAACTCCCTGCGTGGGGTGGACTGGGAAACCGGCGTTCCGATCCCTGGCCGCATCCCCAAGCGACACAATCTGAAGGTGTTTGGTGGGGCCTACTACTACGAAGGCAGCACGACCGATGGATTTTATGGTTGGAAGGCGCGCGCTCAAGCTGACATTGTTCAGAACCTGAACGTATCGCTGGAAGTCCTGAACGATAAGGTCTTCGACACCAGCGTTGTGTTCGGGGCCACCTGGACCTACGGCGGCTACAAGCAACCTGACGGACAACGTCGCACGCAATTCGACCGCATGACCGAAATGGTTCGCCGCAACTACAATGTCGTCGTGGCTCAGTTGCCAGTGCTTGATACTGGCAAAGTCGCGATCAATCCTGTGACGAACAACCCTTATTTCTTCGAACACGTCGCCAGCTATGCCAACACCGTGGGGATGGATGGAACCGTTGACCATCCCTGGCAGAACCTGACGCAAGCTCAGACCGCACTCAACGCTGCGATCCCGGTCCCGGCTCAGCAGGCCGGCAACATCATCTATGTCCATGCGAACAGTGTTTACAACACAGCTCCAAACAACACAGTGACGTTGATCCCGACGGTCCGAATCCTCGGTGAAGGAAACGGAGTGATCCATCGTGTCAATGTTCCAGGCCTCGGCCTGATCAGCTTGCCGCGAGCCACAACGTTTGCAAATCGTCCGATGTTCTCGAATCAGGCCGGTAACGCGGTCACGCTCGTCAGCGGCACTGCTGCCGCACCCAGTGAGTTCAGCGGATTCCAGATCGGCGATCCCACGGCACCCACCAGCGGGCCAGCAGGAATCGGCATCATCGGGGATGGGGTCGCCAATGTCGTCGTCAATCAGACGGATGTAAATTTCGCTCAGGGCGATGGCGTCTTCATGAACAACCTCACCGGCCCGGTCGTGATGCTGGGAGACACGATCAACAACGTTGGAAACACGAATACGGCGATCGATGGGTTGCATGTCGTCGGCGGCACAGGGAAGCTCTTCTTCGGGGTTGAACCGGTGACGCTGAAGAAAAGCACGATCAACAACACAGGCGGCTATGCCGTGGAGATTGATGGAGTCGCCCGCGGTGGCACAGTTGACATGACTGGTTCGATCATCAACGACGGTACGTTGGCAACGACGACGACTGCCGGCCTCACCGGTGGCGGGATTCTGCTGAACAACATCGACGGTGTGGTCATCGTCGATACGGCGACCATCGTCAACACGGTGGCGAGCGCCAACACCACTGGTCGAGC
>CBIHQO010000226.1:0-8821 GCA_966211735.1 uncultured Schlesneria sp. | reverse complement strand
GCTGGACGATGAACTGCGCGGCGTGGATCGACGCAATGCCGCCGGACGCGAAGTGATTGCGGGGCATGACACCACGGTTCAGTACCAACTGGCTCGTCTGCAGGAACTCGAAACAGACCTGCAACGGCTGCACAAGCAACAGCTTATGCTTGGACGGCGCGTGCATGAGACAGCCGAAGAAATCACACAGCACCAACAGCGTCTGGCCGACTTTGAGCTCGACTATGCCGAAAACCGTCATCGCGTTTCGGCTCAGGAAGAGACATTTCAAACGGCCAGCCAGAACCTGGTGACGCGTCGGGAACAGCTTGAACAGGACCGCACACGTCGACTGGAACTGACGCGGATGGTCTCCAGCTTTTCCGGCACGGTCGCCACGCTGCGAACGCAAATTAACTCGGTCCACGTGACGCGTTCGAAGCTGGCATCGCAGATCGATCAGTTGGACGGCGACATCGCCGGACAACAGCTCGAACGAGACCACTGCCTGCAACGCGTCGATGAAGCGATGCTCAGCCAATCAGTGGCTCAGCAGTCGCTTCGCGATGCTCAGTCAAGACGCATCTCACTGTTGGGTGAGCAGGAAGAAACGAAGCAGCGATTGGCCGAGCAGCGAGAACGTCGCAGTGCGTCGCTGGCTCGCAAGAGTCTGCTGGAAGATCTGGAACTCCGCCAGGAAGGCCTGGGGATCGGGGTCAAGGACATCCTCAGCCGGGCTCGCTCATCGGCCTATCCACCTTGGAACACCATCGTCGGCAGCGTTGCTGATTTGCTGGATGTCGACCTGGAGCACGCCGCTCTCTTGGAAGTGGCGCTGGGGCCTCGTGCCCAGTTGATCGTGCTACGCGAGTACCAGGCGCTGCTCGACTATTTGAATCAGGGAACCGTGCTGCTGACGAATCGCGTCGGCTTTGTGGCGATTCCCGATCGCGCGGCGAGCCAGCCGATGCCGGATCGGCTGAACCATTCGCGTTTCATCCACATGCAATTCGATCCGTCCACATTGCCTGATCTTTCACAGGAACCAGGCGTCGTCACTCGCGCGGATGGACTGGTGCTTTCGGATCGAGGGACCACTGGATTAGCCGCGTCGCTGCTGGCCGATACCTGGATCGTGCGGACGATGGACGATGCGACTCGGCTGGCGATGGGAGCGGGCAAGGGGCTTCGTTTCGTCACATTGCAGGGCGAGTTGCTGGAAGCCAATGGCACGATGTATGTCGGGACGATTCGCAGTGAGACAGCGTTGTTCTCACGCAAGAGCGAACTACGACGATTGAAGAACGATCTGGTGTCTTTGGATCGCGATATCGCAGCGCACGAATCCTCATTGCAGTCGGTCTACCAGTCATTGACGGGAGCCGATTCCGAATTGGAATCGATCGCGGCGGAACTCGACTATGCCAACCAACGTCTCTCGGACTTGAAGTCAGACCTGGGTGCGCAGGATCAGACGTTGGATCGCCTCCGGAAAGAGCGAGCGGCTCTGGAGACGCAGCGGCTGGCGGCGGAACGCGATCTTGAGAAATTCACGGTCGAGTTAACAGCGGTCGATGAGCAGACGGCTGCGGCCGAGCAGGCGTTGCATCATCTGGAAGCCAGCCTCGCCGCGGCTACTGAAGATATGTTGTCGATTGAACAACAGTTGCAGCAGTTGGAACAGCGACGTTCCGCCGATCAACTGGACCTGGCCAAGCAGGGCGAGCGGCTGGATTCGTTGCGCAGCCAGTCATCGCGATTGACCGAGGAACTGCAGCAGCGGATCTCGCAATACGAAGAAGCCGAACGTCGCAGTCTGTCGTCAGTCGCCAAGCGACAGCAGATCACACTGAACGTATTGAACACGCGCGCCGTTCGCGACGAACAATTGCTGGCAAACGAACATGTCGCCACAGAAGCCGCCACCTTGCACGGCAAGAAGCTGGCGCTCCGTGTCGAACGCAGCCAACTGGTCGAACAGGAACTGGCAATCCGCAAAGAACGCCGCGAACTGTCCGATCGCCGCTATGCCGAAGAGATGCGAGTCCGCGACATGCGGCACGGCTTGGACATGCTGAACGAACGGCTGGACGAGGACTATCAGATCAAGCTGAGCGAAGTCGTGGACTCGGGCGCTTCGGCATTGCAACTCATCATCGAAGAGCGGCAGGCGAAAGCTGCCGGCCATGCGTCGAAAAAGGCTCCGAAACATCAGGAGGTCGAAGAGACTGATACGGCCGAAGAGGAAGCTGAAGAGCAGCCGTCAAATCAATCGACTTCGACATCCGGAGAACTGACGTTTAGCGACGTGCGCGAAGAGATCGAGTCGCGAGTCAATCGTCTGCGCAAACAACTGAAGTTGATGGGCGCAGTCAACACCGACAGCCTGCGAGATCTGGAAGCGTTGGAAACGCGCTTCACACAACTTTCAGCTCAATTGCAGGATCTGGTCGAAGCCAAGAACACACTCGAAGACATCATCCGCAAGATCAACTCGGAAAGCCGCCGGCTGTTCGCCGAAACATTCGCGACGATCCGGACGAATTTTCAGGAACTGTTTCGTCAGGTCTTCGGCGGTGGTGAAGGGGACATCGTTCTGGAAGACCCGAACGATGTCCTCGATTGCGGTATCGACATTGCGGCTCGTCCGCCAGGTAAAGAACTCCGCAGCATTTCGCTGTTAAGTGGTGGCGAAAAGACGATGACCGCGATCGCATTGATCATGGCCATCTTCAAGAGCAAGCCCAGTCCGTTCTGTATCCTCGACGAAGTGGACGCCGCCTTGGACGAAGCCAACGTCGAACGATTCACAGCGGTTGTCCAGGCATTCCAACAGTCGACCCAGTTCATCATGATCACACACCACAAGCGATCGATGACGGTGGCCGACGTGCTGTACGGCGTGACGATGGAAGAATCCGGCGTGTCGAAACGCATGAGCGTCCGCTTCGAAGACGTCAGCGACGACGGCAACTTCCGCCCTGCAAATCAGTCGTCGGCGGCGTAGAGACTAAGCTGTCACCTGGACCGTTCTCCCGTCATTCCCGCGCAGGCTGGAATCCAGTGCATTGCGCGACGATGTCGATGCCGGGACTTCGGATTTCGTTCGATTCCAACCGTATCGACGACAGAATCAGAATGCGAAGTAGCCCGCAGATCACTTTCGGTAGAGTCGTGGATAGCACCACATGCTATGGTCGAATTGAGTATCAGCCAATTCGTCGACCTTCAGATCGATGGTTTTTGTCCCCGGTGGCAGTTTGACGTCGATATTGATCAGCCCCCCTTGGGGGCCTTGGTAGATACGCTTGGCGTCGGCCCAAACTTCAAATCTGACCTGGTGATGATAGGGAGTCATGCCAATCGCAGTGAAACGATTCATCCCGGTGGGGACGGCAAACGTCATGCTCGAAGGGGCATGTGCCTGAACGAATTCATCACAACATTGAGCATCGCGAAAATTGATTACCGTCGTCTTGGAAAGCGGCGCGTTGTGCGTCAGCGAGCCCTCAGCAACGGTACTTGTCGCGACGCTGAATGGCGCGGCCCCGGTCTTGCCGTCCAACATCTTATCGGTAATTCGCGCTGCGGGGACCAAGTGCCAGCGGGGATAGCACCAGTAAGTCAGATCGAATGACCCATCGCCGTTCGGATCGGCAACGAGTTCAAGAACGGAAGACTTGGGCGGAACGTCGATCTTCATAATTGCGATATTGCCGGATTGCGATTCATCGATTCGCTTCCCGTCAATCCACAGACTGTATTTGGACGAACCGCTGGCGCAATTGTAACCGACGACCGAGAAACTTTTCGCGCCCGCCGGAACCGGGGACTTCAGTCGTGATGGAGCATGGGCACCATAGTAATCGTCGCAAGCCTTGAAGTCGCGCGTGACGCGGGGCCACTGATATTCCGGCGTCGACGTGAGGACTTGATTGATTGGCAGACGATCTCCCAATGCCCGGCCCTCGCTGATTTTCTGGTAGACCAGTCGCACAAACCCGTTCTTCAGGTCATCTTCACGGTCCGCTTTGGAGGGGAAGTCGCGCCGAACAGAACCGGAAGTCATTCGCAGGCGGGCTTTCTGGAAACTGACTCTCCCTAGATGTGAAGTCAGCCAGACATGACGAATCATTGAGACCGACCAGGGACCGTTATCCTTACATACCAGGGATTCGTCCGCTCCTTCCCAGGCAATGTAGTCGCGTTCCTGGTCCAGATCGATATTGAAGCTGGCGCGATGACCATCCGACTTGGCACGAATTCGAATTTGATGTCGCTTGTTGTTAGCGATCGGACAAGGAGTATGTGCGGTCCCGTTCTCGTCGAACCACTTGCCATCGATGTAGCCAACTCCGCCAATTGATCCGTTGCGAGCACTTAGCTCAAGATTCAATACATGGTCACCAACGGGGAATATCAGGCCGACCGTCTCTGAACCGCTCTGACGAACAAATTCGAGTTCTAGTTCATAGCCTCCATCAATCATCGCCGCGAGAGGGAACCGACCGTTCTCACCAGTTTTCAAGACGATCTCATCAGCAGCAGGTTCCTTTTCTAAATACTTGTTCCAGTCGAACCCTCGAGTCGTCCAATTCACCCCTGCCGTCCAATTGAGCAAATCAACCCATTCGCCGGGTTCGGTCGCCGCCGGAGAATTGGATGCCTTGGGGGAGCTTGGCGATGAGTTGGGCTTCGTCGTACCAGCCGACTTCATCGGCGAAATCTCGTCCAGGCGCTTCGCAACGAGTTGCTTCTTGAGTGCCGCGGTGAGTTGCGGTTGTGCCCGTTCATACCATTCGGCTGCATGGAGGAGCAGGACTTTCTTGTTAGCCCCGGTTTCGACTTGAGCAAGTTCCCACCAGGCGTCTCCAATCGCCGCTTGGGCCATCGCATCGGTTGGTGATGCCTGCTCCAGCGTTGCAGCCGACTTCCACTTGGCGTCACTCACCTTCTCCAACAAGGGTAACGCCGACTTCCAGTCGGATTCCTGGAAAACACGCCATCGCCCGACCGTCAGCAGCGCAAGGGCGTCGTCGGCGTCCGTCATCAACTTGGTATTTGCCGCTTGATACCCCTTCCATAACTTTTCGCGCGCAGCAACGATCTCACGCGTCTCTGCAATCATTGGCTTCAGACCATTCGTCCCGCTGACTCGTTGGACGGCGGCGTCTACAGAATTGATTACAGCGACGGAGTCGGCAAAGCGGTTCTCTTGAGCGACTTCCCGAGCCAATGCCAATGCTTCTTCGACCGCAGGTTTCAACACCAAAACAGTCTTAGCCGCACTCAAGAACCCGGTCAGCAGCCTGGCCTTCTCTCGAGTTGCATCGATCTCGAACTTGCTCGTCAGATCGTCAACCGCGTCGGACCAGACCGAGAAACTGCCGGCGTCTTTGGCCAGGGGAAGTACGGCCATTAAGATGACATAGCGTTCGTCTGACGAAACGTTCGGATCGCGAGATGCTTCCATTAACTTCTTAGCAGTTTCCTGCTTCTTGGAAACCGCTTCCAAACGTGACAGACCGTAAGTGTCGTCCAGAACCTTTGCAATCTCTTTCTGTTGTTCGGCAGAGGGGATTGGTGATCGGGATTGCCCATCGGCGGCAGCAGCCGAGCTAGCCACTGTCAAAACGATGCAGAACATTCGAAGAGTCGAAAACGAAGATGCGCGTCGGAAGGCTCGCATGACTACTTCTTTCCACGAATCTGCATTCGTCAGCAGCGAAGAACACTCGAAACAAGAATGCCACCGTGGCACGGCGACTTTATTCGACCACTTGTCTTAGTACGAGGCAACGCTTGACGCGGCAAAATCGCGATTATCCTGGCTCGCACGGCAAAAACCTCAGTTGATTCCCCCTCGCACGTGTCGAGCAGCTGGAAGATTCAGCCGCCGATCAAATGCAGTCGCAGCATGTTCATCGCGGTCTTGGCCGTGCGACTCTTGGCGATCTCGGGATCGCCGAAGTGCTGGACCTTTTCGACCTGGATCACCTTGGGACCAGCAAGGGCTACGAAGCTGGCCGGGACCGCGGCAAAGGGATCGTCGGCTTTGAAATCGGCCCATTCCGTCACGGCGAGGGCAAAGTTGGTGCCGAATTTTTGGCGACATCCCTTGGCCATCGCTTCGGCTGCTTCGGAGCTGATGTCGCCGTAGGATCTCAGCAAGAGCGGATCGACACCCAGCATGTCGCGTTTGGCGGCATGAGTCGGAGCGACGACGCCTCCTTTGTAGCAGGTGTCGAAACCGGAGACCCCGGTCAGCTTGTACGACAGCAGTCCCCCCGTTCCCGATTCGGCTGTGGAAAGCGACGCGCGACGCTGATTGAGCAGTCGCACCAGCGCGTGCTCGAGTTCTTCGTCTTCTGAACCGAACACGCACGAGCCCATGCGATTGATGATGGCGTTGCGCGTGCGTTCGATTTTCTCGCGGCATTCTTCCGCGCTCAGGCCTTCAGCGGTGATTCGCAGCGTGATCGTCGCTTCGTGAACGGTGATGCCGACATCGGGATCGCGACCGCGCGCGGTCAGTTCACCAAGCATTTCTTCCGCTTGCGATTCCCCGACGCCAAAGCAGTTGATGCGAGCACGGCGGATGACTCGACCGCCGCCGTCCAGGCGTGGTACGACCTGCTGGCGATACATCATCTTCATTTCGCTCGGCACGCCTGGCATGGCGGCAATGTGACATTCTTTGCCATCGCTACGAGGCACCGTCATCCAGACGCCGGGGGCGGTTCCGCGTGGGTTGGGGAGCGGCTGAGCCCCGATCGGAAACATCGCCTGCATCACGTTCCGCTCCGGCATCGGCCGATTGCGACGCGCGAACATCGTCTTGATGTGTTCCAGCGAAGCGGGGTGCAATTCGAGTTCCACTCCTGCGACCTTCGCGAGCGCTTCGCGGGTCAGATCGTCGAGAGTCGGGCCCAGGCCGCCCGTGATCAGGACCACATCGCTGCGTTCGGCGGCGGTGCGGATGGCGGCGACCATTTCTTCCAGATCGTCCCAGATCGTACAGTGAGCCCGCACGGGAATCCCGATCTCTGCCAACTCCAGGCTGAGCCACTGACTGTTTGTATCGAGCTTCGCGCCGGAGGTAATTTCCGTTCCGACAGCGATAATTTCGGCCGACATATTCGGTCCTGCGATTTCAATGTTGTCTGATCAAGCTGCTGCGTCAGATCCATTGTGGATATGACGGCCGGTACTTTACCTGTGCGGACCACTTGCGAGCAACGGGGTGGAGCGAAACCGTTATCGACAGCAGTCCAAACAGAACCAGTTCCACCCCTTTCGGGGTTCCACAACGAACCAATGAACGCCTCGAATCGGAAAGTTCTGAAGAGTGACACTTCCAGAACTCAAAACCGCCAATCTGGAACGGAACACGGGCGACTTCGGCAGAATCTGCCGGTTCCGTCGCATGCTCATTGCGGCGAATCGGCTTTCGTGCCAAATCACGCTGGGGAAAGGTCATAAATCTACCGGCACCACAAACTTCTGTTGCCAGTTTATGGCAAAAGCACTATCAGACGACGAATTCTTCCAAACAATTCATTTACTTTTGTCAGTCGTCGCCAATCTCGCCAGGGACTGGGTGTTTTGCACGCCGTCTCCCAATCTCTGGCGAGTTTGACCACGTCAAGAATCGGCTTGATCAGCTCTCGTTACACCGTCGGCAACAGCGACTGGCCCGGCAGGCGCTGTTGAAATTGTCCAGTGCGTTCCCTTTGCAATTTTAGCGGCGTCATGGGACCACAGTTGCGGCTGCTTTTATTACTGATGATCGGTTGTGGACCGAGTTGCCTCGGATGCGCCACGACTCCGTATCGGTACGGCCGCTTCGCGGAAACGATCGCCGAAAATCAGCCCCCGCCCGAGATTCAATTCGAACACGGCAAGCCGAACAAATTTCTGGATGGAATGTCCTGGGTCATCGGGTTCCCGACTCGGATCCTGCCGATGAGCCCCAAGGTGAACAATCACGCGTTCACCGAAACGACCTCGGCCAAGCTCACCGCCTACATGCAGGACAACGATCTGGGCGATGTCCTGGTGCGAGTGAACCAGTACGACCCGATCGGCGAATGGAAGCGGCTGTGCCAAAACGACCGCATCTCGCCGGGTTGGAAATTCACGTTTGGGACGGCCGGGTTGATCAATTACACGCTGCTTCCCTGCCGAGTCTTCGGGGGCGACATCTACAACCCCTTTACGAATTCGCTGTACGTCAATTCGGACGTGCCGGCCTTGCTGATCAGTGAAGCGGCCTATGCGAAGGACATTCACGCGCGCCGTCTGCCCGGCCCTTATGCCTCCGTCAACGAACTGCCGGTTCTCGTGTTGTGGCGTTACACTCATGCCGTGAACGACACGCTGGGCTATGCTCAGTTGAATGGCGATTGGGAAACAGAGCGTGAGACGTATCGCGTGGTCTATCCGATCATGGGGATCCAGGTCGCGCTGGGAGGCCATTCGGCGCTGTCGCTGCGAACGGGCCTGCCGATGATCACCGTTCCGATCACGGCGATCGGCGGAGCCATCGCGGGTCACACCTACGGGCAGTCCAAAATTGCCAAACGAGAACGCGAGCGAGAAGAAACCGGTGTCTTAGGATTCGACGACGAAGAGAACAGCCCCGGTTACTTCCACTTGCCAGTTCCGTTGACGCGACAATCGGACATTCAACTCACCGGCGCGGTCGACGATCGAGATGCCCGCAAGTAGCCTTCTCACTCCGCGCGTGTGATTTTTCACGCCACCGAGTTCATCTCGGTGGTTCTCACGCTTGTGCACGACATCGAATGCGATTGCGCCGGTGGTTTGTGAGTAGTGCAGA
>CBIHQO010000225.1:0-8826 GCA_966211735.1 uncultured Schlesneria sp. | reverse complement strand
AGCACACTCGCTCCTGCAATTGGCCTGCCCTGAAAAGTTACTTCACCGTCCACCGGAGCCAATGCTGGTCCGCCACCACCAGATGAGCAGCCCGTAGCGAACGCGACAAATGTCGCGAACAAGAAACGTGAATTCGATTTCACGAGATGTACTTTCTGGAATAAGGGGTGACTAGAATTCTCCGACCACTTGGCCGTCTGCTTTTCCACCCAACCGCTGGTAAGTGTTCTGATGGTCAATATTCTGACTTAGGAAATGGACCGATCCATCGACGAAAAGGAAGTGAGCGCCACCGACGTGACGTGATCGGAATCCGAAGCTGATATTCCACTTATCTTGTCCGGTGCAGCCCGGAACTCGAATCATGTTTCCTGTCGCCCAGCTACAGGTTGTGTAGTCATTGATCGGAGCAATCGTGGCCGAGTGGAAGTTGCTCATTCCATTCACGGCCCAGAATCCACCCCCCCAGTGATCATTACACGTGGGTAGAACTTCACCCATGTGAATTACGTTTGATGTGCCATCGGTGACGTGTCGAATGCCGATCGCTGCCCCGTCACGGCAACCCATTCCTGAGACCTGCGAGGCATCCAGCGTGTCCGCATTGTTCGGGTTCACCATCAGTGCGAACGTCTGGTACTGATTGCAATTGCCGCCGTTCGATACATTTCCCTGCGATCCCATCGAACCATCGTAATTCGACTGGCCGACGCCATTGAAGGGGTTCGACGAACCGCCGTCCGATGGGCATGTCACACCAGGAAACGTGAGGCTTCGGACAACTTGGCCGTTGGCCAGCGTCTGGCTGGTGGCATCGGCACCCGACATATTCAATTGGTTGAACAGTGGTGCCTGATCCATATAGGGAAGCAATCGCGGAATGAATCCCAGGTTCGGGGCAGGACTACAACACCAACCAGACGCCCCAATTGGGAACATGTTGTAAGTGTCGTGGTAGTTGGCAAGTGCCAGACCAAACTGCTTTAAATTGTTCTTACACTGTGTACGACGAGCTGCCTCACGCGCCTGTTGAACCGCTGGCAGCAATAGCGCGATCAGAACGGCGATGATGGCAATCACCACCAGCAGTTCGATTAACGTAAACCCCCGTTGCTTCAGATTCTTTGACATGTCGTACTCCGCGAAAGTTGACAAGCGAGCAGAAAAATAACGGATTAGGCCCGACCGTGACGTGAATTGTTATCGACTCGTATGGAGGAGGAGCGGAACATACTATCGTCAAATTTGATGGTTGCAACTTCGTTGCCATCAAGTGTTTAAAGATGCTACAGACATGCCGCCTCTGATTTGGGGCGGGTCCTCAGGTCGATGGCGATTTGAACTTGATACGTTTCGGATCGTTCATCGACCGCCGATCATCGTTTTCCGCAATTTCACCGTGTAGTCGATTTTTGGTGGAAAACGTCTGCGCCTCTGCAGACAAATTCGCTGTATTTCGTGATGACGCGCTGACCCGCCGTGGAACAATCCGGGATTGCGAGATCCGACGAGCCAGTATCAGCTTCAGTTCTACATCACGGCGAACACATTGCTACTCGGGTTTAGAAACGACGCGCGGTTTGGTCATGCTGGACAGATAGGCGTACAAGTCCGCGTGGTCTTGCGGTGTCAGGTCTTTCAGCAAGCCAGAGGGCATGAGGGACACGGGTGACTTCCGTTTGTCTTCAACTTGTGACGTCTCGATTCGAAAAGTTTGGCCGGTTCCGTTTCGCATGATGAAGCCGTCGACAGATTCGTAGATGACCAGCCCTGAATAGGACTTGCCATTCTTTGTCTGGACCAGCGTGGTTTGATACCGCGCCGAGACGTGGGGGCTGGGCTGGATATTGGCGGTGAACTGGTGGTCATTCTAAAAGCGGGTGGTGGCTCCAGAGAGGTCTGGGCCTAGAGCGCCGCTGCCCGAATGGCACTGTGAGCAAGCGCGACGTGTGTACAACTCACCTCCGCGATTGACGTTTCCCTTTGACCAGTCTACCTCTTTTAAGGTCGCGATGAGCTTGGCTTGCTCTCCCGCGGCATCACCTAGCTCGACTGCCGTCTCTGCAGGCCATTTCTGTTGGCACCAGGCGGTCCAGCTATTGATCGTGGCTGGCTGCGGAACATGGCCCTCTTTTCCCGCGATGAAGGGAAACTTCACTCCGTTGTTGCGTTCCAGGTGATGCACGACGGTCTCGCGCAGTTCGAACTCACGTTCATCGGATCCCAATCGACGCAGCGACTTCAACAGCGCTAATTGTTCGACTGAATGCTTACTCGGTCCGAGCTTGTCCAATGCGGCCAGGCACGCACTCTGCACTTCCGACTGCGACCAATCGAGCCCTGCCACAAATCGCGGGCGGTCGGCCGGTTCCGGATTCCGACTCAGCGCCACCAGCACTGACCCGCGTACCGCAAACCGATCGAATTGCGAACGCAGCAAGATTCGATGCGCGGGGTCCGTCGAGTCCGCGAGTGCAAAGATGACTTCGTTGGTCCAACCGTAATCGGGGTCGGCTGCGATTTGTTTGGCGAAGGCGGCCCAAGCCGATGGCAACAGTTCGGGAGCCATCTGGTTCAAGAAGACCGTATGGCCGGGCCGTCCGAACGCAGGGTGCCCCACCAGCGACGATGCCAGGTAATCATCCGCCAGTGCCAGGGTGACCCAGATGTCTTTGATGCGATCACTCCAACTGGCGTCCTGGCTTAGTCCTCGCTTTACAACTTTGGCTTCCAACTGCACCAGGGTTTTCACGATGACGTCGCGCTGCTTGACCGTGTGTGTCATCGGCAGCCGCGCCAGCGATGCCAGATGATGAATGTCCTCGATCGGGGCCGATTCGTCGGTCATCTTTTCGACGATCGCATCCACCAGCCGACCGTTGAACGAGGTCAACATGGCCAGCAGCCGCAGCAGTTCTCGATCGAGGTCAGGTCGACGCGCAACTGGTCGAGATCGCGTTCATAGGGTTCAAGATCAATGCGACTGGCATATCCGTCAAACGTCGGCAGATGAGAGTTCGCGGGGCCGAAATCACCGAGAGCAATCTGCAGCAGTCGCACGGCGTCTCGTTTCATCTCGATGTCGTAGCTTTTGGTCTTCAGCACCGAAACCGCCAATGAGGGGACAATGCTTTGTACGCGACTGGCATCTTGAGTCGGACGATTCAACCAGCCGTGGGCATAGCTGACCACCGCTCGCGCACCGACCTTGGTCGCGTCGCTGGAGGCCATCGGTAACAGGGCGTCATCTAATCGCGAAACAACCTGGGCCGCCTGCCAGCGATTGAAGCGTTCAGTACTCCCCAGGCAGCGAGCCAGGCTTGGCAACAGCTTTGCCCAATCTTCCGGCGGCATCGTCGATGCTTGGCACACTTCCAGTGCACAGCGACGAACATGCGGATCCGTGTCGTCCAGGTATTGCTTCAAGACCTCGACATTCGTCTTGTCGTGAGTGACGCGGCCGTAAGACCAGATCGCGCGAGCGCGTACCGGGGCGCTGGTGCCAGCAGAAAGTTGCTTTAGCGATTCAGCGTCCACACCCTGGAACAACTCCGTGAGAATTTCGATTGCACGAATGCGACTGGAATCGGACAGCTTGCCATTTAACGCGGCTTCACGAAAAACGGCGGCTCCCAATTCCTTCGCGACTGGAGTCCAGCGAGCCCGCGACCAACTGCTCAGCGGCTGCGGTGCCTCCAGCACCGACGCGAGTTTGACGTTGCCCTGTGACGGCGTTGTCGTTGTGGGGCCTTTATATCGGATGCGATATACGGCTCCGCGGGTTCCTCGACCGCCAACACTGACATACAAGGATCCATCCGGACCGACCTCGGCGTCTGTCGGAGCAAAGCCGTGATGGCCGACTGCGGACATGAAGAGCTCCGGCTCCGATTTCCACGTTTCGCCGGCAGCAGTTAGCGGAACCGCGTGAATTCGGCCGTACGTCCAATCGAGAACGAACAACGAGCCCCGATACTTCTCGGGGAATTGCGTATGCCGATAGCAAGCCACTCCAGTCGGCGAGCCGCGTCCGAACGATGCAACGACGGGCGGCATGTCGAAAGCCGCATCGGGTCGCATCCAGCTCTTACTCACCCAGCCGTGGTCCGCACCCGGAAGCACGTGAAACACACGCGTGGGACGATACCAAGGCAGCGAAACTTCGCGTTCTTCGTCGCTGTCATAAGTGAACAGATCACCCTGTGGATTGAAGGCAAAATCGTAAGCATTACGCAGACCATGCGCGAGAATCTCTGCTCCCGACAGATCGGGCTTTAAACGCATCATGACGCCCGCTCGAGGTTGTTTGATCGGCGAATTTGGCAGCGTAACGTACCGCTCATTGATGTTGGCATTGTTTCCGGCAATCACGTACCACCAGCCATCGGGGCCTGGCTGGATGGAGTGAACGTCATGCTCGCCGCCTGATTTTGTTCGCAGAAAAATCTCTGGCGGACCATCGGCTTGATCATCGCCGTTCGCATCGCGGAGTCGCAGCAAGCCGCCGTCGCCGATGCACAGCAGCGATGTTCCAAGGGAGTACAGGCCCTGAGCCCCGTTCTTCGGCAGGTTTGAGAACAGCTTCGCTTCGTCCGCTTTGCCGTCCCCGTTCTTATCGATCAGGATCTTGATATAGCCTGCACCAGCAACGACGACGCGACCCTGCGAGTCGATCGTCATCGAATAGATGTCGTGCGCCAGATCGTCTCCGGCGAACTCGACGATTTCGAAGCCCTCGGGAACTTTTAGTCCCAGGTCTTCGGCCGCAATCAGTCGATTTGTGGCTGACAACAGGCAGACAATGGCAATTGCCGCGCCAGCCAACATCCGTCCGTGGGAACGTGGCATGATTCATCCGTGATTAAAGTTCAGGCCAATAGACGTGGCAGCCAACAGCCCCGCTGCATGATTAATGGCCTAAATCTTACTCGCGATTGGCTTTGGGAGGCAATGGCGGTCTAGGTCTTCTGTGGGATGGGCTTCCAGCCCGTCACGCTTCATCAGCAGCCAAGACTTCCCCGATCCAAGACCAAAGACAAGAAGAGACGGGCTGGAAGCCCATCCCTCGGAAGGCCGAAGCCATCGCCCATCAAAAACGGCTATTTCACCGAACCTGATTTCCGTAGCCGTTTGACAAGTTGGTCCAGGTCGGCCGGGAACGGCATCTGGAAGAAGAGTTCTTCGCCACTGACGGGATGAATAAACCCCAACTCGGCGGCGTGCAGCGCCAACCGAGGAGCTCCACTGATATCTTTAATCTTCTCAGCTCCGAAGGGCTGATCATATTTGATGTCGCCGCAGACCATGCAGCCTTTCTCGGCCAGATGGATGCGAATCTGGTTGGTGCGGCCCGTCTCCAGTCGGCATTCGACCTGGCTGTACTCGCCGAGTTGTTCCATCCACCGCACGTGAGTCACCGCGCGCTGACCGATCTTGCTGTTGAAGACGCTGCCGCGCCGACCGTCGCCGCGATCTCGAACCAGATTCGTGACAATCGTCCCGTCCTGTGGGCGTCCATGGACGATCGCCCAGTAAACTCGGTGAACCGTATGTTTGCGAAACTGGCTGACGAGATGCGCTTCGGCCTCTTCGTTCCGCGCGAACACCAATACTCCGCTGGTATCGCGATCCAGGCGATGCACACAGCGAACCAACGACACCCTCGTTCGTGATCGAGTCCCCGGTGGAATCCGCTGGGCCAGCAATTCGTTCAGCGCTTCATCCAATGTGGGCTGCCGGGCTTTCCGCTCCAGCGACCAGTTTCGTTCCTCAGGACGGCGATGCGTCATCATCCCTGCGGGCTTTTCCACGACGACAATATGCGGATCGGCGAAGATGATTTTGACATCGGAAGGCTGCGGCAGAGGTGCTCGCGGCTTGTCCGCCAGAATCAATTCGTCGCCAGCGACAACTCGCCTCGCTTCGTCGATACAGACCACGCCGTTCAATGAGACGTGGGCCTTGAGCAGCACGCTACGCAGCTTGGACCACGATTCGCCAGGTCGCAGTGCTCGCAAGATCGCCAGAATGGTGTGGCCTGCCGCTTCGGCCGGGATCGTAAATGATCCTCCCACTTCCAATGGTTCGAAGGTCGGCAATGGAGGGAGCGACTTTTTCTTGTCGGATTCTTCTGGTGGCGGCGCACTCTTCTTCCGGACCTTGCGGACTGCCGGTTGAGGCTGCGATTGAGCTTGAGCTTCAGCTGCCTTCTGCCAACGTTTTTTGAGTTTGAATGGACGACGAGTCGACTTCTTCGGCTTACTCATGGGAAGGAATCTCCCAGTTCTCGCTGCGAAGTTCGTTCAGCAGCTTCTGCTGAGTCAAGTCGAATTGCAGCGGAGTAACCGTGATGTTCCCCTCGGTCAGACTCTGCACGTCTGTCAGCGGATCGTAGACATGGCACTTCAGCGGGTTGAGGCCGCTCCAATAGTAGGTGCGTCCGCGCGGATCAACTCGCGTCTCAATCTCATCGGCCGAACGGCGGCATTCCATGCCGACAAACTTGACGCCTCGCGGCCAGTTCGCTCGAGGGGGTGGAAAATTGACGTTCCACAGCATGCCGGGCTGCGTTCTTTCGTACAGCTTCTTGCACAGCGGAATCGCCCGTCGCGCCGTTTCTTCGAAATTCGGCGGACCATCCATCCATTGCGACAAGGCGATGGCAGGGATACCAAAGAAAGCTGCTTCCACGGCAGCGGCCACGGTTCCCGAATAGATCACGTTCAGCCCGACGTTGGCCCCGGCATTCAAGCCGCTGATCACGATGTCAGGGCGAGGTTTGCATAGCTCGTGGATTCCCAGCTTCACGCAGTCGGCCGGACGGCCTTCCACCTTCCATCCGAAAAACTCGCCGTTCCGATAGTCTTTGGCCGCCAACAGGGGGTGCAGATAAGTGATGGAGTGGCCGACGCCGCTTTGTTCGGCTGCTGGTGACACGACGGTCACATCGCCCCACTTCCGCAATTCGTGATAAATCGCCAGCAGGCTGGGAGCATGAATACCGTCATCATTAACCAATAAAATCTGCATCGTCGTCTCAAGAGTCTGATAATCGTCACGTCTCGTCGGCAGTGCCGACTAGGATTTTCGTTCTTCGTAACCTTTCGCGGTCTTCTCATCAATCAACTTGTTCGCATGCTTGGCCGCGGCCGCGGTATCGGCGAACGATTTCGTCTGCGACTGTCCTTGCGTACCAGTACGACCATATCGAACGGTAACCTCAAGACCCGCAGTGGTGATTTCCCAAAACTTGTCCGATTTGTCGTCGTGAAACTCGAAGTAGCGAACCGCGTCCACAACGGCTGTGGCTGATGCTGCGGGAGGTGGAGCACTCCCCTTGGTGATCGCCGATTGGGGCGCAGTTGAGGAAGCAGATGCTTTTTTAGGACTGGCCGTGACCGTCGGAGTAACCGCCGCGATTGGCTCGTCTTTGCGGATGCCGATGTATGACGGAAACCGAGGCACCCCTGCATCGGACAGTTCCTGGTAGCGAAACGTGATGGTGCTGCCGATGGCCGGTGGGGATTCCCGTTGGGAATCAGAAAAGCCCGTGCCGACCGAGAATGCTGTCCCATCCGGCAGCACGACCTGAAGCGCGCCCAACCGCCCCTTGTGCCGTCCTGCTCCACCCTGATGTCCGACCACCTTGGCCTCGGCATCGAAGAATGTCTTCACCTTCAACAACGTCGACGACCGGCCGGCAACATAGAGCGACGCAGGCTGCCGCAGCATCAGCCCTTCACCACCCAGCGCTTCGACTCGTTGCAGCTCTTCCTTCAGATGAGCGATCCCCTGGCAACGCGACTGTTCATGCGCGACGGCAAACTCGGGCTTTTGTTGCCGGACGAGGTCGTGCAGGTAATCCATCCTCGCTTCAAACGGCTCCTTCAAGGCGGGGGCATCGAACACGACGAACTTGATCTGTCGCCAATGCTCGCTCTGGTCCTTGCGCCGAACGATGCTGACCGTCTTCTGGAATTGCTTGCGATCCAGCCACAACTCGCCGTCGAGCGGTTCCTTGGGCAGGCTCGCCGTAAACCAGGCGGGAGCGGCATACAGATTTCCCAGCCGCGACAGGAACTGCGTCCCATCCCAGTAGGCACGTACGCCATCAAGCTTTTCGCTGATCCACCAGTCGGTGACGTCCTGAGCACTGTCCCACGATTCAGCCAACAGCACGGGAGCCTCAACGGCATCCTCTTCTTCACCCTCCGCATTCTTCTTTCGCACGGGAGCTGCAACGGGAGCCCCCAGCCGGGCTTCCTCCGCAGCATCGCCACGCAGCTTCCGCAGGTGTTTGCACGTTCTGGCCTCGATGCCCGACGACTGATTTCGCCAGGCCGGACAAGTGCACGAATAGACGCCGCCGATGTTCTTCAGGGTGTAAACCGAACTGCCCGAACCCTGAACCTGGATCGACTCGCCATCAGCCAGATCACCCATCGCAGTTTCCTCGAACAAGAGTCCGATTTACCAGAACCAACAGCCGTCAGCGGCGGATCGGAATCAATTTTCGCAGCCGTTCCTCACGCAGGAAAATCCCCAGCCAGACGACCACGCCTATGGTGGCCTGAACATAGACCGGCTCGCCCACGCGCAAATGAGCCAGAATCGCTCCCCCGATGTATCCCGTGAGCAGAATCGCACCCAGAATTGCCGTGGGGGGAAATAGATAAATTGCGACACAAGCGAGTTCCAAGATCCCCAACGGCAGGATCAGGCTCGTGGGAAGCTGCAGCGGCCCCATCCCCTTCTCGATCTCTTTGGGTGCCAATAGCTTCATCGCGGCGCTCATGATAAACAACGCCGATACGAGCAGCGACAAGA
>CBIHQO010000224.1:0-8843 GCA_966211735.1 uncultured Schlesneria sp. | reverse complement strand
GGATCGGACAGGATCGCCAGCAATTGACCTTTGGCGACGCGATCACCCGCTTGCACAGGTAGTTCGACCAGGTGCCCTGGGGCTTTCGTGTAAATGTTTTGAACGTCTTTGGGTTCGATGGTAAATGCGGCTGATCCAAACCAAGGGATGGGGATCGTTGCGATCGCAGCGCAGATCGCGGTCACAACTGCCAGGCTAATCGCCAAGCGTCGTTTTTTCACCGGTTTTGCGCGTTGGGCGGTCGCCATGAGATAGGTGCTTCTCGCCAATTTGCCCACAATCGCCGTCACGGACAGTGCGGCGAGGGTCTGACCGATGCTCTGCAAGCCGTATGGTTTCAGGACCGTATAAAGGAAGGTCAAAATACCAAACAACACAACCCATCCATATACTGTTGACGCAATGGCGAAGAGAACGAACCAATGTCGACCTGTTTGAGGCATGGACGGATCGGGGCGAGGTTCAGTACCCAGAAATAGCCGTTCGATGTACTCCTGCAGCAGTCGATCGGCTTTGGGCCGGAGATTGGGAATCTCCAGAAAGTCACTGAGGATGTAATACCCGTCCAGACGCATTAGTGGATTGGCGTTAAAGATCACTGTTGTGGCCGCGGTCACAAAGAACAGATTCAGACACAAGTAGTGTAAAAGGCCCGGTTCTGTCATCCACCAGACAAAGATCGCAATCGCCGACAGTGCGATTTCGATAATCATGCCGGCAGCACCGATCAGCATGCGCGACCATTTGTTCTTCAGCATCCAGGAATCGGAGACATCACAGTAGAGACACGGGCTGCCCACCAGCAACATCACTCCCATCTCGTGACATTCACCGCCAAAATACTTGCACGACAGGCCATGGCCAAATTCGTGGATGATTTTGGCACCGGCCAGGGTACACCACAGGAAAATCAGGTTTGGCCAACCGAAGAACTGACTGAAAGCTGGTAGTCGACTTTGGAACACGCTGAACTGGATCGCCAACAGTAACCAGGAACCTAAGATCACGACACTGGCAATGACGACGGTTGCGGGATGAAACATCCAACGCGTCCATCGCAGCATATGCGTCAATGTCCGATCTGGATCCCATCCCGGCAATCGCAACGACAGGATATTCGTCAGAATACCCCACAGTTGTTGTCGCCATTTTTTCCGGCGCTGCGCAATTCGTGCGGCTGCCTGACCGGCCCTGATGCCATAGACGAGCCCCTTTTGATGAAGATCCGCAATTGCCTGCTGAATATCTTGTAGAGTCGGGCTGAGAGAGGGGAACGTGCGAACAAGGTCATCGCGAATCCCTTCGATATGCCGACGACCGTCCAGAGCCTTGAGGATGCAGAATTGATCACTCCGCAAGCGATGATAGGTCAGTCCGATTGGATCTTTGATGACATAGTGAGTGACACCCTGGAAATCGATCGCCTTCACGATCAGGTCTGCGCGGCCGCGAAGAGGCACCGGCCGGTGTGACGAACTGATCTGCTCTGAAGGTGTAGACAGCGACATTACACTAGCTAGTGGATATCATCGTGAATTGTGGCAGACGTTTTGCGACACGAGCGACCAATTGATCGTTAATTCGATTCGTCAACTTGCAGAATCATTTCTGCCGTGAGACCAGCGCGCAGGATATTGTCCTTGTTCCTGACATCCGCAAAGATTCTTGTTTCGTGCGTGACGGGATCCGAGATCAAATCGACAAACGTAATCTGACCAGAAAACTCCTCGCGTTCTTCGGGTAGATCGAGATCCGGAACGGAGAGACGCACTGTGACCTTTGCTCCCTGTTTGGCATATTTAAGATCTGCCAGGTCGATGCGACCTTCAATTCGAACGCGATCTGTATTTACCACTTCGACAATGGGATCACCCTGGCGTACCGCTTCGCCTTTCTTTCGATAGACTCGCGTCACAACTCCGTCGAACTCCGCAAGGACTGAGTAAGTCGCTAGTTCAGCGCGTGAAACTTCCGCGGTCAACTTGTTCAACAACAACTCATGCTCGGCCTGTTCAATCGACAGCACAGCTTTTTCCGCTGCCAGCCTCAGCTTTTCTACTTCCAGCAATGCAACCGGGTTCCCTTTGCCCGCGTCCGCGGCCTTCTTGTTCGCCTCCGCATTCTTTCGATACTCGGTTTCCGCAATCTCACTGGCCTTGCGATTAAAACGGACTTCGACATCGTTGCTCCCCTTACGTTCGGCCAGGGATAGATTCGCGACGGCGACTTCATCGGCGACCAGGGCAACCTCTTGCCGCGCCTGGACAGGCATCCCCTCTTTGAACTCCACACTTTTCAAAATACCCGAGCGATCGCATGCCAGGATGACGTGATCAATCAGTACGATTCTGCAGTCTGCGATGCGGACTGAAGAGCGATTCGGGAGACGAGCCCCCTTCTCTCCGGCTTCGATAAGACTTGTCCCGAAAAACAAGGCTGCCACTACGGCGATGCGCAGACAACTCATGGCGTGAACTCGAATATGATTTGAAGATGCGTTGCAGAGAATTGACTCACTCGTCGGATTCAGAATGCGGAATCAGACGATTCGCTGGCAATTCAAGGGCTTGATTTACTCTAACATCGTCTTCCCAAGAACGCTGCTCGTACAGCATCGGAGTAACGTTGTGCGGGTCGGCTCTCTCGTCGGACTCGACTCTGTCCGGCATCACTGTTGGAGATGAATATTGCTTTTGCTGGTTGGCATACGGTGCCGGTAGATCGATATCCAGGGGAGATTGGCTATTTGGCGGGTGCAACGGCAAGCCTTCAAAGTCCACCAATTCTATTCCATCTCGAGCAGGGAGGCGGCCCATGCGATAGAGCAGGTCTCGAAGTGACTTGTTATATTCGGCCTGGCTGCGATGGAAGGCGACTTTGGCCTGAGCTAAGCTCATCTCGGCCCGTAAGACCGGGTCGATGCCAATTCGCATGGCGTCTTGATATTCCGCAGTCGCGGCATCAAAGCGGCGTTGGGCGGCGGCAACACGACGACGGTTCGATTGCATTAAGGCGTGCCAGCGCTGCATCGACTGCAGCACCACATACAATTCACGGGCGATTTCATCTTCCTGCATCGCCAAGGCGCGCTTCGCCTTCACAACTCGAAACTCGAGTTGATGCACTTGTGATCGCTGGCTTCGCAACCAAAGTGGTACGGTGTATTCGATCCCCGCATTCCAACTGGTCTCTTTACCGCGCAGTAACGATGCGTAGGCGTTGTTGAAACCTTCCGATGTCACTCCATCGTCCGTTCCGCCGGTGATCAGACGTCTGCCGAAGCCGTTCAGACTTCCCCCGACCACAAGGTCCAGTCGCGGATTAGCGAGATTGTTGGCCGCAATGAGTTGCAACTCCAGGCTTTGGATATTGGTCTTTTGTCGTCGTAGTTCGATTCGATTGGTCAGCGCTTCATACAGGCAGATCGCTCGTTGCGGCTTAATTTCCCGGTGTTCGGGTTGAGCACTCGGATAGAGGACCATGTTGTCCTCGATGGGCAGACCAAGTAATCGCCTCAATCTGGCTTCCTGTTGGAATAGTTGTCCCAGCGCCTGGTCTCGGCGAGCCGTCGCGTCGTGGTAAGTTTCTTCCGCCTGGGCTTCCTCTGACTCGCCAATGAGTTGAGTCTCGAATTTTCCGAGGGCATCGTCCCACATTTGTTTCGCACTGTTCGCATTGGAGTCCTCGGCCTCGAATTCGCGGAATGAGAGATAGAGATCCCAGTAAACTTCTCCAATTTCACGCAGCAGATTCAGTAGATTCTCCTCAAAATCGATTTCGGCGAGTCGATTATTGATTCGTGCGATGACAACACCTTGGTTGACGTAGCTGAATCCGCGAGCCTGCTGAGAAACGGGGCCAGCAACTGCCGTATATTGCCGCCCTGCCCCGGCCCATAGCGGTTGTCGAAACTCGGCCCCCAATGCACCTGTAAAAGCCGAGTTGAACAAGTTGGTCGGCGCGTTGCTGTCAGAGTAGGCCCAGTTTTGCGTGAGTGAGAAAATTCCTCCCGTCATCAATTGCTGATCCAACCGCGATTCCGATTGCGTGTAGTCATTCGTCAACACGTTTCCAGGCTGGAGGATCGAATTCTGAGCCAGTGCGTCTCGACCACCCTTCATCGTTACGGAGAATCGAGGATCGAAGTCGGAGAGTGCGGCTTCGGTGCCGCGGCTACCAAACAGAACGCCGGTGTTCTGAATGCTTGGATCATAAATTGACGCGACGCCATCTGGATTGGCCAGCATGGGATTCTGGGGAGATAAGAACTGAGCGTTCTGGCGAAGGATCTGGTTGTTTTCGATCGCCAACTTGACAGCTTCTTCTAAGGAGATTGCTCGAAGTTCGTCGCGACTGGGGGCCACGAGTGGCCGTCCCTCGCCAAGTGAGACGGGTTCGGTTGAATCAGATGATTCGGGTTCGGGAGCAGCAACCTGTTCCGCCAATTGGCGATAGTGCTCAACGATTGGATTGTCGAGGATGGGCTCGCCGTGCCGGAGCGCAGCGCAGCCAGTGACAATGACTACCATCATCAAGGCAGGGATGCGCAATACGATCGCGCGTGTCGCAATAGAATGACCGCCCGGCATTGATGTGATTTCCAACCGCAAAGCGATTGTTGTTGAAGGGCCAAAATCCTACGCCATACAGTGCCGCTTAAATTAACGTGTGCATGTAGCAGAGCACATCAATACGGTCCACGTAGAGTGGTGTAATATCCAGCATCAGTCACGGTAAAAATGGGGGACTATATTGGAGTAGACTCTCCCGCGGCACTTTCTGCCGAATATGACGTCCGAATCGCTTTGCCGGCATTGCTGAATCCAATGTCGAATTTGAAGCTAAATCTGTTGGCCTGAGGCCTGGTCGAGTTCGGTGAATGTTCTATCAGGGTCACTTCTTGTTGATAAGAGGCGCACTTGATCAGTCGTTGAGATCAGGTCCAATTCGTGGAAGGCGAAGTATCACGTTGGGCTGTACGGGGTACGTAAAGTGATGACCAACGAGCCATCTCAGTGATTGAGTCCTTTGCGCTCGTCCCAAAATCCCCGCGGAGTTTTTTCGAGACGAGGAATAAGTTGCTTGACAAAACAGACATGCTGTCTACATTGTGTCGGGGTCGGCGATTGAACTCATCTGAAAATTCTTGCGATTTCATCAACTCATCTTTCCATTCGGCTACTGGAGGTCTCTGTGATCTTCCTCAGATTCATTGCCTTGGTGTTGGGGTTGATCGTTGCTGGCACCAGTAGCGTTTGGGCTGACGAGGAACCCGGGAACCGGGTGGCGTCTCCGCGGTTGACAACCGACCAGTTGTCGACTTGGATCGACGAGCAATTTGCCTCCGCCTGGCAGGAATCGAAGATTGTTCCGCCGAACCTCGTTGATGATGCGACATTCATGCGGCGGACGTTCCTCGATTTGACGGGATCGATTCCCAGCGTTTCCGAAGCCCGCGATTTTCTGGAGTATGCCGGCGAGCGTCACCGCGGCGTTCTGATCGATCGGTTGCTTACTGAGTCCCGTCGTCCGGAAAAGTATGCGGATCGGACCGCTGCGAACTGGGCAACCCTCTGGCGGCGGATGATGGTGCCGGGGAATTCTCCGGAAGCGCAGATGGCGGTGGGTCTGGAACCGTGGTTGAAGGAGCAGTTTGCGGCCAACGTTCCTTACAACGAACTGGCTCGCAAGTTGATCACGGCCAAGAGCGATGGTCAGCAGATGATGGTAGTGAACCCTCAATTGGGGGTTCGTAACGGCGGGCCAGCGCTGTTCTTTCAGGCGGTGGGTGGCAAGCCCGAGTCGGCGGCGAGTTCGGTATCACGCGTCTTCCTGGGCGTTCGCATCGGATGCGCGGAGTGTCACGATCACCCCTTTGCTGCTTGGAAACAGCAGGATTTCTGGGGAATGGCGGCCTTCTTTGCAGGAGTCAAAAACGGCCGGATCGACGATTCGTCATTAGCCAGCATTCGGTCGCCAAACGGCGGTCGAGAATATACCGCCGTGTTTCTTGGCGGAGGGGAGGCGAACATTGCGAGTGGAAAATCGGCGCGAGAAACACTTGCCGACTGGATGGTCGCCGAGAACAACCCGCAATTTGCGGCAACGGTCGTGAACCGCGTTTGGCAGCACCTGATCGGCAATGGGATTACCGATTCTGTTGACGACCTCGACAAGGCTTCGCCCGCCGAACGGCGTGTCCTGGATGAATTGGCGAAGAAGTTCGTCGATGCCGATTTCGATCTGCGGTGGTTGATTTCCGGCATCACCAAAAGCCAGTTGTATCAACGGGAGTGCCTGTCGCTAAAAGAGGTCGACAGCGAGCCGCCACCGGGATTGAGGCCGATCAAAACGCTAGCGCCTGAGCAGGTCTTCAATTCGCTCGAGCAAGCTTTGGCGCTGCCGATCGCCCGGGTCGACGGAAGCGCCCGATTCAACGGACTGCGAACTCAATTGATCGCACGCATGAATGAAGCAGCCTCGAACAGTCCGGACGAGTACCGCGCCGGTATTCCTCAGGCGCTGCTGCTGATGAACGGGCGCTTGACTGCCGAAGCGACGGATCTCGAGACAAGCCGTACGCTTCGTGGTGTACTTGATGCGCCGTTCCTGGATGCCGAAGCAAAGCTGGCGACGCTGTATCTGGCCACATTCAGTCGGCATCCGCGACCGGAAGAGAAGCAATTCTTACTGAAGCACATTCAGAAACAGCCCCCTGGAGAACAGCAAAATCAGGCGTATGCAGAAATCTTCTGGGGACTGCTGAACAGTCCGGAGTTCGTGTTGGAAAAATGAAGTGAATGGTCGGTCCGATATATTGATCTAAATGGTTCACGACTCGTTGTTATTGAGTAATCCTGAGAATTGAAACGGCATGTTGGCAATGTTGTCGATCATCAAGCTCGAATCTCTTGGTGATGTTGGATACGGCATGATCGGGCTCTTGTGAATGAGAATTCGCTTTTCGGAGAATGATATGTTCGACTTTTCGCGTCGAGACTTCGTGCGACTCTCCCTTGCCAGCGCCTTTGGCGTTTCGTATTCCGGGTGGCTGCCTAAACTGGCTCACGCGGCTGAAGCTGCGGAGAAGGGTCGGCACAAATCATTCATTCTGCTGTGGATGGCAGGCGGTCCCACTCAGACCGATACGTTCGATCTGAAGATCGGCAATCCGAACGGCGGACCATCCAAGGCGATCGAGACGGCTGTGCCCGGGATTCAGATCAGCGAGCATCTACCGGGAGTTTCGAAGCAGATGAAGGATCTCGCCATTATTCGCAGTCTGACGACGCAAGAAGGGGATCACGATCGGGCTACAAGACTGATGCTGACGGGGCATCGGCCCGGCCAGGAAGGCGTGAACTATCCGAGCCTTGGTTCGCTGTTTGCCAAGGAATTGGGCGACGAGACAAGCGACCTGCCTCACTATATCAGCGTGTCGCAATTCCGATTCGGAAACGTGGGTGGTCCGGGCTTTCTCGGGCCGAACTACGCACCGTTGGTCGTGTCTGGCGACAGCAGCGATCCAGAAGCACGGGCGAACCTGTCGATCGAGAACCTGAAACCTCCGGTCGGGGTCACCAAAGAATCGATGGAACGGCGATTCGAGATTTCCAAGTTTCTTCAGGACGACTACGCGAACCGGGCACAGGGACCATCGACGAAGGCTCACAAATCTAACTTCGATCGCGCGATGCGGATGATTGCTTCCAACGCGAAAGGGGCGTTCAAGCTCGATGAAGAACCGGCGGCGCTGCGGGATAAGTACGGTCGCAGTCAGTTCGGACAAGGTTGCCTGTTGGCTCGGCGGCTGGTCGAACGCGGCGTGTCATTTGTGGAGGTGGCACTGAACGGTTGGGATACACACGCCGACAACTTCACTCAAGTGAAGCGATTGAGCGAAACGCTTGATCCGGCCTGGTCGACGTTGATGTCCGATCTTCGCGAACGCGGATTGCTCGAATCGACTCTGATCGTGTGGATGGGCGAGTTCGGCCGGACTCCGAAGATTAACGCGACGACTGGCAGGGATCATTTCCCACTGGCCTGGTCCACCGTGCTTGGTGGTGGGGGGATTAAGGGAGGCCAGGTGATCGGTAACACCGGTGACACGGGGATGGAAGTAAAGGACCGGCCTGTCAAAATTGCGGACTTGTACGCGACGATGTGCGCCGGAATCGGCGTCAACCCCGAGCACGAAAACATCTCACCCGAGGGCCGACCAATTCCACTGGTCGATCGAGGCGGCAAGGCCGTCGAGGAACTTGTCGTCGCCCGCGCAGCGAAACATCAAACCTAGAGGTCGCAAGCTCGAAACACGAGTCACAAAACGCCACGATTCCAATCCCGGTATTGCACGCTTTCCGATGACATATTCTCACAACACTCTCCAATTATCGACTGCGGAATCGGCCAGACCGGTTTCCCGTGGATCGATCATTTGGCGGTTGAGGCTTCTGTGTTTGGCTCTTGCGATCTGCGTCTCCGCATCTGGTTTTGTTCAGGCGGATGAACCGGCCACAAGTTCCGAAGTTCGCGACGTGATGTTCATGCTCGATAGCGGCCCCGTGCATCTGCGAATTCATGTTTCGGTCGGTGGTGTGTCGCCGCAGGAGGCTCGGCGGGCCAGTCTGGATCGTCTGTTGAAAACGCTTGATACGAACGGCGACGGCAAGTTGTCACGGGAGGAAGCCGAGCGAACTCCGCTATTTCGCGAAAAGCAACGTCCGAAGGCCGAAGCGTTTCTGAAAGAAATCGGGGCGACGCCCGCGTTTTCTCGACGTGATATGGAACAGAGGTTCGAGCGATTCGGCGGCGAGACGATTGTCTATCGCCAAAACGTC
>CBIHQO010000223.1:0-8859 GCA_966211735.1 uncultured Schlesneria sp. | reverse complement strand
AATGAGATCAAGCTGACCGATGTCCTGATCGGTGAAGTCTGGGTCGCCTCGGGTCAATCCAACATGGAATGGCCAGTCTCAGCGTCAGATAATCCTCAACAGGAAATCGCCGCCGCCAAACATCCTAACATTCGCCTGTTCCATGTCCGCAAAGTTCCCTCGGTCACTCCCGCTGCCGAAGTGGTCCTGGATCGCGAATGGTCTGAATGTTCGCCTGAAACCATTGGCAGCTTCTCCGCCGTGGCCTATTTCTTCGGACGTGAAATCCATAAAGACCTGAATGTCCCCGTCGGCCTCATCAATACTTCATGGGGCGGAACTGCGATTGAACCTTGGACTCCGATCGTCGGATTCGAATCGGTCGATTCGCTGAAACCGATCGCCGAAGGAGCGAAAAATCAGCAAGCCAAGCCAGAAGGGCACACAGCCAATCCCGGAGCACCCACTCACCTCTATAACGGGATGGTGTACCCAATCGTTCCATTCGGGATTCGTGGTGCCTTGTGGTACCAGGGGGAATCCAACCGCGGCCAGGGAGTTGCTTACGAACAACGGATGAACGCGTTGATCAATGGCTGGCGTTCGGTCTGGAATCAGGGCGACTTCCCATTCCTCTACGTGCAGATCGCACCTTACAAGTACGTCAAGCCGCCGATGACCGACGACAAGCACCTGCTGCCACAACTTTGGGAAGCGCAAACCAAAGTCTTGGGAATGAAGAACACCGGAATGGCCGTTACCACGGATATCACAAACCTGGACGACATCCATCCCCGTAACAAGCAGGATGTCGGTAAGCGACTGGCGCTGTGGGCTTTGGCGAAAACGTATGGCAAAACCAACGTCGTCTATTCGGGTCCGCTCTACAAATCGATGAAAGTGGAAGGCAACAAGGTTCGCATCGAATTCGACCACGTCGGTGGCGGACTGAAGTCTCGCGACGGCAAGCCGCTCTCCTGGTTCACGATTGCGGGTAAAGACGGCGATTTCGTCGAAGCCACCGCCGTGATCGACGGAAAGTCTGTCGTCGTCTCCAGCGACAAGATTACCGAACCTGCCGCGGTCCGGTTCGGCTGGAATGAGCTCGCAGAGCCAAACCTGATGAACGTCGATGGTCTCCCAGCCGGGCCATTCCGAACATCACGGTAATCTTCGTTTTACCGCGTGGGCACCGCCCCGCGCGTTCCTTCCAGACATAGGTCCCCTAAGTCGCATTCGTCCCATCGCAATGGGACATAAACGAAAAAGCCCCATGCAGAAGCTGCATGGGACTTTTTTTATGAACCTGACCACTTCAGTCATTCTTACCAGGAAGCTTGCCTTCCTTGATCAGGTCGCCATAGACCTTGCCGTCAGCATTCTTCTCGACGATCGACTTCTCCCAGGCGTCCTTGAACACCTTCATCGCTTCATCGGTCTTCTTGTCCTTGTCGGCGGCAGTGAAATCCTTGTGCTTGAAGCGGTCGTGATAGACCTTGCCGAAGTCATTCAGCCCATGCCCCTTGGCCTTCTTGTCGGCACCAGGCTTGTGGCAGATGTCGCATTTTGATTTCAGCCCTTCGACTGTTTCGAGGAACGGCTTGTAGGCCTTGTCGTCTTTGTAGCCATCCGCCAGGTAGGTCGGCAGCTTCGAAAAGGCAAACGCGTCGGCCGTGCCGATGCCACAAATGAAGGTCAAAGCCAACGCAAGTTTCAGTCGCATCCGACACTCCCTAAATTCTGATCTGTGATTCGCTCGATTCAAAGTACGTTGCCAGCTATCCAGACTGACGGCGATAGTCTAATCATTTGCGGTGCCAGTACCACCCGATTCCTCCGGTTGCTCTGGCGGTTTCTCGTCGAGCCACGGCGCGGGACCGGGATCCTCGTCGCGAAGTCGCTTACGAGCATAGGCAACGTGGACTGTGGCTTCGGCATTGTCCTCGTATAAAGTCTTGATGCTGGTCCAGATGGATTCGGCTTCACTTAACTTGCCCGATTTTCGCGCCGTTTCGGCGTCACGAAGTCGCTTGCTAAGAAACATCGACAAGGAATCCGTACCGAATTTGTCCTTGATCTTTTTGGCCTCGTCTTCGGCCAGCAGAACGTAGTTTCGATACTCGGCGTGAGATTTAAACAGCTCGACGATCGCATTGAATTTGCGTAGTGCCGTGACATGGTCGCCAAAATCCCGGAACTTCTCGGCGTTCAAGAACTGCTGCTCGGCTTCGTTGGCGGGTGGCTGCTTCAGCCGGTTCCTCGCCCGCATCTTGGTCATCGTCTCTTCTTTGTCGACATCGATCACCATCGCCTGCGCATGAGCCGCATGTTTGCCTTCGGGATACCGAGTCAGCAGCAGCTTTAGAAAGTCGTCGCGAGCCCGGACGTGATCAACGGTCGAGTTCAATTTCAGCAATCGATCCGCTTCGGCCAGCAGTCGGTCTTCACCCCACGGCAGACAGGTCCAGACGATGAACCCCAGCAGGGCCGCCAGGCATGCCCCCAGAAACCAGCCACGTTCGTAGATCGGGCTGTTATCTTTTTTCTTCTTCTTTTTCTTTTTACCCAGAGCCGCCTTCAGCTCTTCGACTCCCTTGGCTCCACCGCCACCCCCTGTCATCCCGGCCATCGTCTCGGCGGCAATACTGCGCTGCTGAGTGATCTTGCTTCTGACTTCCTCGATCTCGACTTGCAGCGCCAAGGCGTCATAGGGGCGTTCTTGAGGATCTTTCTCCAGCAGATGGAAAATCAGATCTTCGACGAAGATTGGACAGTGCGGAACGAGCGACGTAATCCGAACGGGTTCCTCCTGCAGATGCATCATCAGCATCTCGCCCTGATTGTCGCTTTGGAACGGGGTTTCTCCCGAGATCATTTCGAACAGGACGCAGCCCAGCGCATACAAGTCGGTCTTCTTGTCGACAGGCGGTTTGCCGCGAATCTGTTCTGGAGCCATATAGGCATAGGTCCCGACAGTCTTTCCGGCGGCGGTCAGCGCGGTCGCGGTCGTGTCGCGCGCGATCCCGAAATCGGTCAGCTTGATCTGCATCTCTTTCGTCAGCAGCAGATTCGCGGGCTTCAGATCCCGATGGACGATTCCGGCCTCATGAGCATGCTCGAGCGCCTTGGCGATCTGCATGGTCATGTCGAGCGCTTCTTCCCACGGCAGCTTCCCCTTCACCTTCAGGTAGTCTTCCAGCGATCCTCCCGCAATCAGCTCCATCGCGTAGAAGCGTTGAGCGCCAAACTTCCCGCCCCCGTAATAGCGGACGATACTCGGATGCTGCAGCTTTTTCAGAATCGAGATTTCGCGTTCGAAACGCTTCTGCAGGCCCTCAGAATCGGACACGTCGGGCGACAGGATCTTGAGCGCGACCTCGGCACCGTTCTTTGTGTACGTGGCTCGGTAAACGATCCCCATTCCGCCGACGCCGATGCGGTCCCCCACTTCAAAGGGCCCGATCATCCGTTTTGCCATGGCGCACGATCCGAGTACAAAAGGAATACCAAAGAATTGCGAATTCAATAAGCTCACAACCAAATCGGAGCGCTCGACTTTTGGGAGGGCGAGGCTCCTGCCGAGCCGCTCGGTCGCTGTGGTCCCGATCTTCGAACAAATGCTCTGGTTTGGCGGTGGATTGAGAACCGACCCGGCGATCCTCTATTCTGAAAGCGTCAGCCTTGGGATGCAATCCTATACGGATTCTGCTGTTCGGGACTTTGGAAAGAAGTGACCATTTTGCCGGGTTAGAGCACATTCCACGTAACGGTGGCGTCCCGCGAGCCGAAAACGACTTGGTCTAGCCCATGTTTCAACGCGACACATAAGTGCGACCCGCACTAAATCAGGCGGCGGATCGTCCGCTGACTCGCCGCATCCAGTTGGCTGACGTCTGGCAGCAGATACCGAATTCCATTCGCGTCGGCGACAACTGCTCCACTCGGTCCCAGTTTGCGGATATCGTCTTCGCTTTCCAGTTGGAAGCTCGTCATTCCTCGATCGGTTTCGACATCCCAGCGGCACGGCGGACTCGGGGCGCTGGTCGTGACGATCCGTTGAATCGTCGGCATAAATTCTCGCTCGGTCAATTCGCGACGCACCAGATCTTGGGCACTCGGATTCAGGACAGCCAACGTGGGTAGATTGACCAACTCATGCCCTTCGGCGTCGACAATCGAAATCGTTCGATCGGGATCACTCAACGGAAAGCAGCGGATGGGATCAACACCGGCATGTACCGCCCCGTCGGGCAGTGTCAGCACCAGTTGACCCCAATCGTTCTTGCTGAATTGCAATTGTGCTAAATCAACGTCCACAGCACTTCCCGTCATATCTTATAGATCTTTCTGAGCGGGGGATATCAGTCCCCTGGCCCCGTCCAGGGCGTGAGCCCTCTTGATCACTTTCGAAGCCAAATTACCACCCGATGTCCTTAGTCAACGCCTGTTGAGCTCGATGCAGTTCGGCATACGCACCGTCGATTTCCATCAGTTCATCGTGTGTCCCGATTTCGACCAGCCGACCGCGTTCAATGACCATAATTCGATTGGCCTGACGCAGGGTGCTCAGTCGGTGGGCGATCGCAATCGTCGTTCGGCCGCGAACCAGATTCTGCAGCGCTTCCTGAATCTGCCTCTCCGTCGTCGAATCCAAGGCGGATGTCGCTTCATCAAGGATCAGGATTCGGGGATCGATCAGCAGCGCGCGGGCAATACTGATGCGCTGTCGCTCGCCACCTGAGAGCGACTGGCCGCGTTCACCGACCAGAGAATCGTATCCGTCGGCCAGTTGCAGGATGAATTCATGAGCACGAGCCGCCTTGGCCGCGTTAATCACTTCCTCACGCGTCGCATCCGGTCGACCATACGAAATGTTTTCGGCAATCGTCCCATAGAAGAGGAACGGATCCTGTAACACGATCCCGACATTGCGACGATACTGTTCAACCTTGTAGCTGCGGATATCGACTCCGTCGGCGAAAATGGCTCCTTCGGCCACATCGAAGAAGCGGCAGACCAGATTGATCAGCGTGCTCTTCCCCGCTCCAGTATGCCCGACCAGCCCGATCATCTCGCCGGCATGAATCTTAAGTGAGAAATCTTTAATGACCTTGCGATTCCCGTAACGAAACCCAACATGACGGAATTCCAATTCGCCCTGCAGTTTGTCGACCATCACCGGACGAGCAGGTTCAGGAACGTTGCTGACACGATCAAGGATTTCGAAGATTCGCTGAGCACTCGTCGCGGCGCGTTGAGACGCATTGACCATGCGACTCATCATTTCCAGCTTGCCGTAGAATTTCATGCTCAGCCAGACGAACGCGGTGAGCGTCCCGACATCGAATTTGGGCTCATGCCTCATGATCAGCCAGACGCCGAATGCCCACACGACAAACACGCCGAGTGAATTCAAAAAGGTGATCAGCGGCCAGAAGAACGTCCACAGCGAATTGACGCGGTTGTTGGCCGTGACTACGGCTTCATTCGCCGTCTGAAATCGTTCAATCTCGCGATCTTCCTGAGCAAACGCTTTGACGACGCGAATACCGGGGATCGTATCCGCGAGCACGCTTGTCATATGTGCCCACGCGCGACTTCCCGCTTGAAAGCCAACCTGCAGCTTGTCGCGCGCGTAATACATCATCAAGACGACGAACGGAAACGGCACCAAAGTGACCAATCCCAGCTTCCAATTCATCTGAAACAGCGACACGGCCACAACCACCAACAGAATCGTGTTCGCCATGAAATCGACGATGCTGTCGGAAAGGAACTGGCACAATCGATCCGAATCATTGCTGATTCGCGACATCAAATCGCCCGTTCGCTTTCCGCCGAAATACTCCAGCGACAACTTCTGCAGGTGCGCGTACGTCTTGTTGCGCAGGTCTCCGGTCACCCGTTCGCTGACCCAGGCCAGGATCGCTCCTTGCGCCCAGCCCAATACCCAGGCAACGACGGCCGCCCCCAGCATGATCCCCAGATAAAAGACTGCTGGCGACAGCGAGCTGATCTCCGAATTCTCGTATTTGTTCAGCAGATTGATCAGCGGCCTGGTCATCTTCGCTGTTTCGACATCAGCGATAGTGGCCGACAGCGACAAAACAAACGCGACGAACATCCACCATGCGTGAGGCTTCGCAAAGCGCCACAGCCGGAACAATGCCATCGTGTCCGGTGGCGTGACTTGCTCTTCCCCTTCCGGAATTTCTTCCTCGTCGAAGTGCTTCCGGATCGCGTGACCACCTTTGACATCTTCAAATCGATCGCCAAAGACCAATGCCGCAGGCCCTTGAGCAATCGTATAATGCCAGTAGCTGAGGCGCCGGCTATAGCCGAGCATCTCCAGCGTTCCCAAGCCGGCGCGATCTTTTGTCCGCAACTTCTCGACTTCAGACAACGGCCATTCGGTAACAGCCGTGCCGCTGCTGATGATTCGCCGATCGGTCAGGGCTAGCAACGTCGTTCGGTATTGCCGCTGTTCGTCGATGTCCGACATCATCCAGGCGATGACAAATTCGCCAGTGGCGAGTCGAAATTCAATGGGCTGCCGCAGCGAGGAACTGACGGATGACCAACCCTCGGCGTGCGACGTGACCAGGGGAGCAATTGGATTCAAAACACAGCTCGATGGAAGATTGACGAAGGTGGTGGGGAAGTGAACACATTACCGAGCGGTCAGAGGGAATGGGAGAGACTCGCGGGCATCGAATGCAATCAATCCACTGGACTTTTGTGCCTTATCGAGCCAGCCTCCATATCCCCTCGTCAATCCGTCTCAATATTCTGGGTAATCATGTCGTTGACCGCTTGAGAACTGCCAAAGGCAAATAGGCAATCGCCCACTTCGATAACGGCTGTTCCTGGCGGCGGCATCAGACGCTCGCCGTTGGCACGGCGGATCCCGATTACCATCACGCCCCGTTCTCGCAAATCGGTATCCATCAGTCGTTTGCCAACGCAGTGACTCTTCGCAGTGATCTGCACGTCAGCCAATTCCAGTTCACTGCCGTGATCGTCCGTCACATCGAAAAAATCCTCGACACTGGGATTCAGCATCAGGCGAGCAATCTTCGTCGCCCCACTGCTGAACGGACTGACAACGCGATTCGCCCCCGCTCGCTCCAGTTTGTCGACCGCCTTTTCGTCACTTGCGCGAGCGACAATCTGCAGTTTTTCATTCAGCAGTCGAGCCGACAATACGACATAAACATTGTCCGCATCTGTCGGCAGGACCGTCGTCAGCGCCTTCGCCTCCAGGATGCCCGCGGTCAGCAGCACTTCGTCATGAGTCGAATCACCCACGATGTACGGCCAATGCTTTTCCCGGCACAAAGTCGCGATCCGTTCATCGACATCGATGACGACGAAGGGCTTGTTACGTGAGTGCAGGTACCGGCAGACGGTGCGTCCCATGCGCCCGAATCCGCAGACGATGTAGTGATCTTTCAGTTTTCGGATCACCTGATTCATTGCTCGCTTCTCCCAATACCCTCGCACCTGCAAATTGACCAGCGACTGCCCCAACTGAGAGACACAGTACGTAAAGATCCCGACCCCAACCATCAGGTAGCAGATAATGAACAGCTTCGTCCACGGGTTCAGCTCTGCCTGAGATGTCGCCGACAAACCGACCGTCGTCATGATGATGACGGCTTCGTAAAAACACTGCAGCCAGTCCCAGCCCTCAGTCAACCGAAAGCAGACGGCTCCCAGTATGAGAAATCCGAGTAACAACGCGGCAATGGCAAACAGTTTTCGCATGCAAGTTCTAGCGCTTGATTCCCATCAACAAACGACTCAGCGACGCGACCGGCAAGTCGGGTCGAACCACAGGTTCTGGCCGTCCCAGCCTCTTTAAGACGTTCTCCGCCGCCAGATATCCGCGTCTGACCGCACCTTCCATCGTCGCCGGCCAACCCGTCTGGGTCCAATCGCCCGCCAACTGTAAGTTCGGCACCGGCGACTGCTGAGTGGGCCGCAGTGTATCCACACCGGGCACCGGAGAGAACACGGCGCGATGCTCGGTCACCTGTCGCGAATGCAATAGTTTCGCATCAGCCGTGATCGGCCAGACTGAAGTCAGTTCGGAAATCACCTGCGCCAGGATGCTTTCCTTAGATTGACCAGCCAACTCGCGACTGGCACTGATCACAATCTGATAGTAGTACCCGGCCTCCGAACTGACTGCGGTCGACTCCGTTCCCGATCTCCCCGCGAGTGTCGTCCGATTGAAAACCCACTGACACAATCGATCGACCAAAACCGCATGCGGCAGATCCGTAATCGGCCGATCGAACCACAAGTGGACACTGGAAATCGGTGCGGCCTGTAACTGCGACACCCCCGCCAGACTCGGATGGCTCGCCAGCGACGGCGGCAGCAGCGACAGCACCCGATAAAACGGTGCCGCCATGATAAACTCGTCGCCCTCGACCGATTCGCCCGAACCCAACAGGACCGCTTTCACGCCATCATCCGACAGATTCAGAGTCTCCACCGTCGATTGCATCCGAATCTCGGTCCCGCGCGAAGTCAGCCAGTCGGTCAGCCGCCCGCCATACAAATCTTCCAGCGGGACCGACGGAATCTCCACCAGCCAACCATCGCGATGAGCCAGAAACGTATCCACAAACACCTTGCGAGCGTGTTCGACATCGATGCGGTCCAGCGACTCACTCAGCGCACTCACCAGCACCACATGCCAGAAGCGACTGATCGTATTTGCCGATTGATTGTGCCGCTTCAACCATTCCGAAAACGGCAGCCCCCGCTCTTCCGGCCGAATCCCTTTGGCCAGCGACCGCAGCCCCATCCCCAGCGACAGCTTGTCCCGCCAACTCAGGTAGCTTAAGCGGGCAAACGCTCCGGCCAAAT
>CBIHQO010000222.1:0-8867 GCA_966211735.1 uncultured Schlesneria sp. | reverse complement strand
CGGCGAAGAGCACTGCTTGTCCGAAGCGGCCAAGCAGTGGCACATTCCATTGATTGTGAAGCGGGTAGGAAGTGTCAACCCGCTTCGAGCCAACGCCTGAGATCTGCCGCGAGCCGAGTCACGAATGACGTCTCAATCACGGGCTATTCTTTTCACCTCGCAATGGGAACTGCCCAACGATCCAATTGCCGGTCTCAGCTGAGCGCCAGCGGATTGAGCGGTATTGGTCTTCGGCGCGCCATTCCAGTTGAGACATTTCGTCGCCGTGATGGTAGCCGAACGTGTGCAGAATCTCGTGGCAGACGTAGGGATCTCCGTTGCCGAACCAGGGTTCTGAAAACGGATCCCAGAAGCTGTCGAAGGTCCACCACGGGAAGCTCATCCAGATGTCATGTGCGCCGCCCTCGGGGGATCCGACAATGGACTTGGCGCTGTCGCCGTTGCCCCGCCAGTCAATGTGGAAAGACGCTGGACCGGGGCGGCCCGTATTGTTGATCGTCAGCACTCGAATCGCCTCCAGACAACTCAAAAGCTGCCTTGCCTTGAACTTCCACATCGGTGGCGTCGCAATGGAAAAGTGCTCGGAGTAGACACGAACGAGACTTTCGCCTCGACACTCAGACGTGATGGTGCGTCCCCCGTAAGTGTAGTGAACCTTGGCCAGTACCGAGTCCGATTTGAACCCGCCCGATCCTGGCATGTGTCCCTCCAGCGGGACGGGATCTTGTTTACCCGGAGCAAAAAACAGTTCTGTGCGAAAATCCGGCTGTGAGCCGTTACTGTCAAATATCAGCCCACCTGCGTCGGTCAGGTTGACATGGGTTCGCAGCGCACCGGGATCCCACGCACTGCCATTTTCCGACGCGATAAAACCTGCAAACATTCGGGCCTTCAGCGGCCCTCCCATCTCAAACGTCGCCTTAGTCTTGATCAGGCACGCACCTCCAATGAAGGTCAGTTTTTCCTTGGCCTCCGTTTCCAATTGGTAATTGCAATGCAAACGTGGTCGATTGGTGATGAAGACCGCCTTCGCGGGATCGTGGACTGTGAAAAAGGTCTCGGGGAATAGGAGGGTGACGTGACTGTGTGAGAGAGCTGGAGTCCCTTCGCGCAACGCAAATCTCAACTGCAAAGGTGCGTCATTTTCCGAGAAGGTTAACTTGGACGCCTTGATCACTTCCTTCCTTGTCCAAAGCGCCATGTACTTCTGGCCCAAGTCGGCAATACACGATGCGACGTAAGGCTGACCGGGCGATGTCACGATGGTCGGCGGTGGCGAGTTCTCGGCAGACCATCGCACTTCGCCGTTTCCCAGTCGGCGCAACGCCAACTGCCGGATGTGTGCGGCCTCGCGAGAGATCACAGCACCACACGTAATCTTTTCGGCGAACATGGCGACGCGCGTGGTCTTAGGCACGCTAAAGGGCGAACTCCGCAACAGCGTCAACTCGTTACCAACAACCGCCCCGATTTCCGCGATATACCGACCGTTTGGCAGCGAGGTCTTGACCTCGGTTTCCGACTCTCGTGCGATGTCAACCTGAACGGTCGGCCAATCACTGTTGTTATCGGGTATCCGGTAAATCAGTACGTGCGCCCGCGGCAGTTCCAGGTTTTTCGGCAGCAAAACCAGTATTTCCGTGTCGCGAGGGGCAATCAGTCGCGGCGATTCCGGAGCGGGAGTCTTTCGGTTCGCATCAGCCTCCTGAATCAGTTTCGCGGCTTCGGTCTGATCGATCTGATGGACGAAGATATTTCGCCAGCGAATTTCTCCCCCGTGAGTCTGCAGAATGATTGGACCTTTGGCGGGGAGAGGCTTCGAGCGATCCCAGTAGTTTTCCATGACGGCGTCGTCGACGACCAGTTTGTCGTTCAGCCAGACCCAGGTGCGATTACCAATTTGGCGGATGCGGAATGAATTCCATTCGCCAAATGGTCGGTCGGCAACGACAAGCGGGTCTCGGCCAGGTGACTGTGGCGAGTTGTTAAATAATCCTCCGGAACCTTTGTTGGGATTGCGATGTGGCTTTTCAGGAATACTTTTCTGATTAATGTCCCAAATTTGGACCTGGGGAGTTCCCCGGAGATAGATCCCGCTATCGGCCTTGGGAACAGTCTTGTATTCAATCAGGAGCTCGATGTCGCCGAATTCATCGTCAGTTGTCGCATAGGGGCCAGTGCCGCCATTGACGAGTTCTCCATTCACAATGGACCAGTGCTTCGAAAAGCTCTCACGCTGGTTCTTGAGATTGGCTTCTCGTTCGGCCCCCTGCAGCTTTTCTCCGTCGTGTGGATTCCAACCGTACCATCCTGAAAGATCCTTGCCGTTGAAGATCGCTCGATACCCGGCAGGAGGTTCTGCGGAGACCGCCCGATTGAAACCGACCAGCACAAACAAACCGATCCACGCGAGTGATTTCATGATTGTGCGTCTTTCAGAGGTGGGAGGAATTTTGCCCGCTACACCAGTGTATAGACTGGAGACATAGGTAACAGGTGTTCGGAGACATGGGTGACACCATCGGCTTTTCGATCGCAATCGCACTGGTTGTCCGAAGCGGCCAACCAGTGGCACACCCGCGTTTATTTCAGCGTGAAAATCGTTCACAGCGTTGCCTGTCTGGGCGAAACAGGCCTCGTCACGGTGACCTGTGATCTACGAAGAACACGACGTGCGACCGGTTCTTGACGATTGTGGCTGCCTTTCAGGCCTTTGGACTTCGCAATCACTCAACCCAGGGCGGCGCTACGAGGCTCCGCCTCTCCGCTCGGCCCTGGGCTGGTCTGTAGTGGCCTTTCAGAACGAGAACTCAGAATCGTTACCCGCGTTGAGTGGCACCCTACCTGAAATCCAGAACGAGCAGAATTGCGCACGGTCATTTCGTAGCGATGACAATCCAGCAACTTGCGAATTCGGCTTGAGGAATGAATCCTGTGTTTTTCAGTGTCGAACGTCTACACTGAATTTCAGTCGGAGGACAAATGTACGGCAATCGCCAATCGGCATGGCTGGTGAGAGAGAAGAAATAAGCCGACCAGGAGGACCTACTCTCAACAGTTCCTCTCGGTCGGTTTTTCGTTTTTGATCCTGCCGAACGCCCCCCTCGTGACGTGGGAGCAATTTCAATTGAATGAAGCAACTGATTCAACGCGATACCTCAATTTCCGTATGTGAAAGGGGACTTCATGACGCATCATGACAGTGCTTATACCGGATACCGCAATCTACTCGTCGCGACGGATTTCTCGCCGGCTTCCAACGCTGCATTGAAGCAAGCTGTGTGGCTGGCGCGCCGCGATGGTGCAAAGATCACTCTGACACACACGTTGCCAAACTTGCGCAGCCTTGTGGAAACGGCTTCGCATCAAGGTAAAGTTGACTTCCTCTATGGCGAGGGAACGGAATTCTATCGCGAAGTCCAACACGACTCCGAACAAAAGATGCGGCAAATGATTGCCGATGTGAACGCGACGAACGAGGACGTGGAAATCGCGACGATGATCGGGATACCCTATTTGCAACTCACGCGTCTGGTCCAGCAAGACCGATTCGATCTCGTTCTGGCCGGGACGCGTGGAATGCCAAGCTGGGAGCAATTCTTCGTCGGGAGCACTTCAAAACGCCTGATCCGAAATTGCCCGGCCTCTGTATGGATCGTGAAGGGACAAGATGTGAAACCGCCGAGTGCGGTTCTGGCTGCGACGGACTTTTCAGATGTGAGTCGCAAAGCTGTGATGGAGGGGCTCTGGATCGCCAAACAGGCTTCCGCGGAATTTCACCTTGTCCACGTCATCGATTCGATGGATGTGTCCGAAGAGACTTTCGTCAAGATTCCAAACGGAAGTTCACTTCGGCGCGAGATCAACGAAGAGGCAAAACGTCGATTGGACACGTTTGTGGAATCCCTGCCGGCGGATTCTGAAGGTCTCCAAAAGCATTTGACCTACGGAACACCATGGCGAGAGGTGGGGCGTCTCGCGAAGCACTTGAAGATCGACTTGATCGCGATCGGAACGATCGGCCGTTGCGGAATCAATGGCCTGGTACTTGGCAATACCGCAGAGAAGATTTTGGATACGTGTGATTGCAGCATCCTGACGGTGAAGCCCGTGGACTTCGTATCACCGGTCTTGCCGCAAATTGGACCCCTCTACCCAGGGCAGAAGAGCGATCCCGCCAAAGCCCATTCGACGGACGAACATTGATCTGAAGCAAGGAAAGCAAGAATCGAATCAGACTGACGAGAAACGCTTCGAGGCAGGAGCTTCTCCGGGGTTTCGCCACGTTGGTTTTTTTCATTCGCGTCGCACCATTTGGCATCCCTTCGAATGCGGAGTTGCCGATTCTGGAATAGGTACATTTGCTCAAATGAATCCGACGGCGAAGAGACAATCAGCAGACTCACTCATGAGTGGCGGGAGCGATGGGCGATCGCCGACAACGGCGTGGCACACGATACCTCTGGCCGAAGCCTTCCAGCGTTTGCAGTCCGATGCCTTACACGGTCTGACTCAAGCCGAGGCGACGCGGCGGCTCGCACAATTTGGCCCCAATACCTTGGCCTCGGCAAAGCAGCGTTCGACGTGGGCGACTTTTCTGGCCCAGTTCCAGAGTCTGATTGTGGTCTTGCTGGTTGCGGCGACGATCATCGCCTTTGCACTCGGCGAGCCATTTGAGGCCTTTACTATTCTGGTTGTGATCATCCTCAATGCTGGCATCGGCTTCTTCACGGAATGGAAGGCCGATCAGGCCTTAGCGGCCCTTCAAAAGCAAGCGGTACGAGTGGCCCATGTGATTCGTGACGGCGCGGTACGCGAGATTCCAGCAGCCAATTTGGTACCTGGTGATTTGATCGTGCTGGCCGCCGGTGCCCGTGTGCCCGCCGATGGCCGGATCGTCGAATGCGTGCGATTGCAAATCGAAGAAGCTGCACTGACGGGTGAATCGCTTGCCGTATCCAAGTCGTCCGAGTTGCTCCGGGACGTGGATGCGGCGCTGGGAGATCGCGTGAATGTGGCCTACCTGGGAACGACCATCACGGACGGGCGCGGCCGATTGCTGGTGACAGCCACCGGCGCACAATCGGAGATGGGCAAGATCGGCGTCCTGATCGACGAGGCGATTTCTCGTGCCACCCCGTTGGAACAAAAGTTGACCCAGCTGGGCCGCCTCCTGGTCCTGATCGTCTCGGGGTTGTGCGCGATCATCGTCGTGGCGGGCTGGCTGCGGGGTGTGGCCGGCTTCTGGCACATGCTGGAGATCGGCCTATCCCTGGCCATCGCTGCAGTTCCCGAGGGCTTGCCGGCCGTGACGACCATGACGCTGGCGCTGGGAATGCAACGCATGGCCAGAATGCGTGCGCTGGTCCGCCGGCTCCCTGCAGTCGAAACCTTGGGCTCCGTCACCGTCATCTGCACTGATAAGACGGGGACACTGACGAAGAACGAGATGACCGTCTGTGTCTACGCCCTGGACCATCGCCGCGTTGAAGTGACCGGAGCTGGGTACGAGCCGACGGGCTCGTTTCAGGTTGGCGACAAAACCCTGGATCCTCTCTCAGACGATCACCTCCGACTGGCTCTGCGAGTCGGCATGCTGTGCAACGACGCCAAAGCGGATCGGACCGACGGTCACGACAGTGTCCTGGGGGACCCCACGGAAGCAGCCTTGATCGTCGCGGCGGAAAAGGCAGGCCTGCGTCACTCGGCTCTCGTCGTTGACTTTCCACGGCTGAGTGAAGTCCCTTTTGACAGCCTCAGCAAGCGGATGATCACCGTCCATGGCACACCGCAAGGCGGCAGAATTGCGTTCCTTAAGGGTTCGCCTGGAACAATGATTGCGGCGAGTCATTCTCAGATCCGGGGCACTGAAGTCACTTCGTTTACGCCAGACGACCGCCGACACTGGGAAGAGACGAACCAGGAACTGGCTGGTGCTGCGCTGCGCGTACTCGGCCTCGCGTATCGCGAACTACCGGACGGCTATAACGAAGGCGACCTCGACCGCGATTTGATCTTCGTCGGCCTGGTTGGCATGAGCGACCCGCTTCGCGACGAAGCAAAAGTCGCCATTGCCACGTGTCGCGAAGCCGGGATTCGGACGGTGATGATCACCGGTGACCAGCAATCGACAGCCGCTGAGATCGCGCGCCAGTTGGGTATCGGCCTCGATTTCGAAGGGAAGCCGTTACGCACCGTGCATGGACGTGAGCTCGCGGGATTGGATGCCGCGGGCTGGCAGCGAATTGTCAGTGACGCCGCCGTCTTTGCCCGCGTCTCACCCGAGCACAAGCTGCAAATCGTCGAGGCACTCCAGAAACAGGGACACATTGTCGCCATGACGGGCGATGGAGTGAACGATGCCCCGGCGTTGAAGATGGCAGACATCGGGATCGCGATGGGGATCAAAGGGACCGAGATCGCCAAAGAGAATGCCGACATGGTGATCACGGACGACAACTTTGCCAGCATTGTCGGCGCGGTGGAGCAGGGGAGAATCATTTACGGGAACATTCTCCGATTCCTGCATTACCTTCTGTCCTGCAATTTGTCTGAGATCCTCACCGTTTTTCTGGCCCTTATGATTGGTTGGCCGCTGCCACTGGTGGCGCTTCAAATCTTGTGGCTCAACTTGATTACCGACATCTTTCCGGCATTTGCCCTCGCTCTGGAACCTTCGTCGCCGTATGTCATGAAGCGTCAGCCGCGCGACCCCCAGGAACCACTCCTGACCCGCCGTTTCATCGGCCTCATCGTCTGGCAGGGGATCCTGCTGGCGACGACCACGTTGCTCGCGTTCGCGATCGGCATGCATTGGCATGGAGCAGAAGGAGAAGGGCTACGTCGAGCGACCACGATGGCCTTCATGACCCTCGCCCTCACGCAAGTCTTCCACGCCTTCAATGCACGTTCCCAGAAGCGGTCGGCGTTTACCAGCCAGCTGTTTACGAATGGGTGGCTTTGGGCAGCGACCGCGACATGCTTGGTTCTGCAAGCCATGGCCGTCTATGTGCCGCTGCTGCAACGCGTGCTGCGCACCGTCCAACCATCGGTGTCGGAATGGACGGTGATCGCGGGCTGTTCGTTGCTGCCGGTGGTCGTGGTGGAGTTGGTGAAAGTCATTCAACGAGGCTCGTTTCCAGACCGCGTTCCGTAGCGGTAGCGACGCCCTGGCTGTGACTGATCGCGGAAGGTGCCGCGAATGCAGTCGAGAGGTCCGCAACACGTCCGTTTCTCAAACCGGAAGGGTTCCCATGACCAACACCATGAGCTGCTTTGTGATGCACGGGATCGGCAAGGTCGGCGTCATCGAGAAGCCGATTCCACGACCGGGTCCGATGGACGCAATCGTCCGCACGACCGCCGCGTTAATCTGTACTTCCGACACGCACACTGTGGCGGGAGCGATCGGTGATCGGCACGACCTGACGCTGGGTCACGAAGCCGTTGGTGTGATTCATGAATTGGGCGAACTGGCACTGGCCAGTGGTCTATTCCACATTGGACAGCGTGTCGCCGTCAGCGCGATCACACCTTGCTATGCGTGCGACAACTGCCAACGTGGCTATCCGAGTCAGTGCGGTGGAATGCTGGGCGGGTGGAAGTTCGCAAACGTCAAGGACGGCAGCTTTGCCGAGTACTTTCATGTCAACAACGCCGTGGCGAACCTTGCTCCGATCCCGGACGCTATTTCCGATGAGCAGGCGGCGTACTGCTGTGACATGCTGAGTACCGGTTTCGTCGCGGCCGAGTTTGCGAACATTCCCATCGGCGGCAGTGTGGCAATCTTTTCACAAGGGCCCGTTGGAATGATGGCGACTGTCGGTGCTCGTTTGCGCGGCGCGGGACTGATCATCGGTGTGGAGTCCATGCCAAACCGCATGGCACTGGCGAAAAAGTATGGATGCGATGCGATCGTGGACTTCACGAAGGAAGACCCCATCGAGGCGATCCTGAAGCTCACCGACGGCAAGGGCGTGGATTCTGCGATCGAGGCCCTCGGTTCGACGAGAACATTTGCCGCCTGCGTGAGTGTGACGCGTCCTGGCGGGACGATCTCCAACATCGGCTACCACGGCGACGGTGACAGCGTGCCGATCCCGCGCCAAGCGTGGGGCGTCGGCATGAGTGACAAAACCATCCGGACGGCACTGTGTCCGGGCGGCTCGGAACGGATGAGTCGGCTGTTGCGTCTGATCGAGACGGACCGAGTTGATCCGATCGCGTTGACCACTCACCGGTTCCCGTTCCGGGACATTGAGAAAGCATTCAAGATGATGCAGACCAAAGAGGACGGAATGATCAAACCGCTGATCACCTTTGGCTGATTGGTTGACGGCCTCGCGGACACCTCCCAAGGACCCGACCCACTGCCGTGCTGCTTCAATCCGAAGTTTCCTCGGGATAGGCTTGGGTCTGTGTCGCCGTCTGCGATCGTCTGACTGAGGGAACCGCCATGGCAACTGCAGTTGCCGCAGGGCAGTAATCAATTGATGGTCATGCGACGCCCAAGCGACAGCCAACGAATTGACTGACATCGGTGATGACGCGTTGGTCGCTATTGGGCGATTTGCCGAAGATCTACGGCTCCGGCGTCATCGGTGTAGATCTCATTGCCTTTGCCGGTCTCAAGATAAATGGTGTTGTCGCCATTCACGACGCACGGCACGATCGTGTCGTTTGTGATCTTATGTACGAGGTAGCTGCCACTGGTGTTGGCCGCGGTGGCTGTCACAGTACTGACAATATCGACGTCGATCATGACCGTATAGACCTGAGAGCTGGCGCTATTGTTTACGACCGAGAATTTACAGGTGCCGCCATCATCAACTCGGGTGACGGGCCGGTAAACGCGAATCCAGCCTGCG
>CBIHQO010000221.1:0-8875 GCA_966211735.1 uncultured Schlesneria sp. | reverse complement strand
TGGACATGCCGATTTGAATTCAGGACCGTGATCGAAATCAGGCGGTGGAGAGAATGCTCCCAGCTGAGCATCAATTGCGTTCTCGACTTCCGGAGTAGAACCGCGATTCAGTCCAAACATGCCATCGCCCTCGTTGCACCAATATCGACGTTTCCGGGCTGCAATTTGATCACTTCGTCTTGATCTCCGCCCCCGTCTGATTCCGCAGCAGTTCCAGATTCTTCTCAAAATACTCCTGATTGAACCCCTGCCACACGATGAACTCGCGGCCTTTGGCGGTTTCCAGCCAGAGTTCGTACGGACCTCCCATCGCCGGGATCAGGAAGTCGAAGATGTACCCGAAGAAGTATTGCACCGGGCCGAACAGCACAAACGTGCCGACCCCCGGTTCATCCCCACCATACTTCGTCCCGATGTAAACGACGGCGGCCAGCTTACACTTGTGCGTTTGGACCGGCACGAAACCCATGAACAGTCGCGAACGCAGCCAACCATCGCTGATTCGCGAAATTCGAAACGTGCCACACAACATCAGCGGCATGAGGCACGCCAGGATCCGACCCGTCCCCGACAATCCCGGTGCAACAAACACCGGGAGCAACAGCACGACCAGGATCGGAATGCGAATCTTCCAATTGACTTTCGGCTTCAGTTGCAGGCTTTCCTCATCCGTCCATCGTTCCTTTGAAGACGCCCCCTTCTTGGAACTGGGCGTAGTTTTCTTCGAAAAGGCGAGCCAGTTTGCGAGCGGTGTTGTCGTAGGCGGCTGGATCGGACCAAGTCTGCCGTGGGTTGAGGACTGCATCGGGAACCTCGGGGCACTGAGTGATCACCTGCAAACCAAAGATCGGATCGACCTGCGTCGGCGCATTCTGCAATCGCCCCGCATGAATCGCGTCGACAATCGCCCGCGTGTAAGAGAGCTTCATTCGCGAACCGACTCCATACGGACCGCCGCTCCAGCCGGTGTTGACCAGCCAGACATTCGCCTTGTGCTTCTGAATTTTCTCGGCCAGCAGTTCCGCATACTTGCGCGGATGCCAGACCAGGAACGGCCCCCCAAAGCAAGGCGAGAACGTCACTTGTGGCTCTTTGATGCCCACCTCAGTCCCTGCGATCTTGGCGGTGTAACCGTTAATAAAGTGGTACATCGCCTGCTCCGGAGTCAATCGGCTGACAGGCGGCAAGACTCCAAACGCATCACAGGTCAAAAAGATCACGTCGGTCGGATGTCCGGCCGTACAGGGGATCCGAGCGTTCGTCACATATTCAATCGGATACGCGCCGCGCGTGTTCTGTGTGATGATCGAATTGTCGAAATCAACGTGATGATGAGCGTCGTCATAAATCACATTCTCAAGCACAGCCCCGAATCGCAACGCCTGGAAAATTTCCGGCTCGGATTCGCGCGACAGGTAAATCGCCTTCGCATAGCAGCCCCCTTCGATATTGAAGATCCCTTCGTTGGACCAGCAATGCTCGTCGTCGCCAATCAGCGATCGCTTGGGATCGGCCGACAGAGTCGTCTTACCGGTCCCTGACAGACCAAACAGGATTGAGGACTGGCCCGTCAGGCGGTCCGCCGTTGCCGAACAGTGCATCGACAGCACGTTTCGCTTCGGCATCAGGTAGTTCATGATCGTGAAGATGCCCTTCTTCATCTCGCCCGCATACTCGGTCCCCAGGATCACCACCTCGCCATTTTCGAAGCTGACATCGACGCTGGTCTTCGATGTCATGCCGGTCGTGAACCGATTCGCGGGGAAACTGCCCGCGTTATAGACGACAAAGTCCGGGTCTTCATAATTCAACAGTTGCTCGTCCGTCGGTCGAATCAGCATCTGGTGCATAAACAGCGCGTGATACGGCCGCGAACAGATAATGCGAACCTTGATCTGATACTGCGGATCCCAGCCCGCGTAGCCATCGACCACGTACAGGCGGTCGCGCGTATTCAAATAGTCTTTGGCTCGTTCACGATTGATCGAGAATGACACCTGATCCAAGGGGAAATTGACCGGCCCCCACCAGATATTTTCTTCGGAGTCGGGGTGCTTCACCAGGCGCTTGTCTTGAGGTGATCGGCCCGTCTTCTCACCCGAATAAGCGATCAGTGCGCCGGTATCGGAAATGGTCGTGCCGGGTTCAAAACGAATTGCTTCTTCGTACAACTTCGAAGGCGCAACATTGCGCAAAATCGTCTTCGCTGTGATGCCATGCATCGACAGATCAAAGCTAGTCATCAACATCTCCAGATTCGTCAAGACCTTTTTACGGTAGGAAGCGCTTGTGTGAGGGCCTAGAATGCCCGCCATTCGCCGCGAACTCAAGACCTTCGACATCCCTCGGGCGCTTTTCAGGAATTCCGGACATGCGATTCCAGACCGTCGCGGCCAGCCTGCTGATCACAATGTTGATCGGCTGTGGCCGACCGCCGCGACCACCCGGGCCTCCCGTCGCCGCCACCACCGAAATCTCAGTGAAAGATCTTCCGGCGACAACGGCGTCTGCTGATCTGACATTCGCATCAGACGACTGGCCGATGTGGCGAGGACCGAATGCCGACGGCATCGTCACCGGCCCTGCTCTACCGACCAAGTGGTCTGCCACTGATAAAGTGACGTGGAAAACAGCAGTTCCCGGCCAAGGCCATGCTTCCCCGATCATCATCGGCAATCGTATCTTTCTGGAAACCGCGGATGAACTGCAGAAGACGCAACTGGTGATCTGTTTCAATCGCGAGAACGGCCACGAGATCTGGCGAAAGACCTTGTTCGAAGGCCACTTCGAAACCCAGATGCATCGCGAGAATACACAAGCTTCCAGCACATTGGCCTCCGACGGCAACAGCCTCTACTGCCTGTTCTTAAATGATCGCAAGATCTGGGCGATCGCTCTTAATCTGGATGGCGAACAGATCTGGAAGACGGAAGTCGGCAGCTTCTCGTCCAAGTTCGGATACTCGGCTTCCCCCACTTTGTATAAATCCCTCGTCTTACTGGCGGCCGATCACCAGGAGGGTGGCTTCATTGCCGCCCTGAATCGAGAAGATGGTTCGATCGTCTGGCGAAAGCCACGACCCGCCAAGTCGAGTTACGCATCCCCGCGCGTGGTGACCCTCGATGGCCAAGACCAACTGGTGATTTGCGGCTGCCGCGAAGTCAGTAGCTACAATCCGCTGACAGGCGATCAGAACTGGACGGTTGCCGGGACTGCTGAATCCGGTGTCGGCTTGCCAGTCACCTCAGGCAATCTCGTCATCGCCAGCGCCGGCTGGCCCGAACGAGAGACCATCGCGCTGAAGCCGGATGGCAGTGTCGCCTGGCGAAACAAGTCACACTCGTATGTTCCGTCACTCCTCGCGTTCAAGGGCCATGTCTACCTGATCAACGACGGTATCGCCCGCTGCTTTAATGCCGAATCCGGCAAGGAAACGTGGCAAAAACGAATTGGCGGCGATTTTAGGACCTCACCGATCGTCTCGGGTGATAACATCTACATCACCGATATGGCTGGTAAGACGACCGTGTTTCGGGCCAATCCCAAATCGTTTGAGCTCGTCGCCGAGAATCGTCTGGGGACCGAGTCCTTCGCGAGTCCCGCTGGCAGCAAGGGCCAGATGTTTGTGCGAGTCGCCGATGCGTCCAGCGGCCCTCGCCAGGAATGGCTGTACTGTATCGGCTCAAAGCAGTAACGATCTCGGTCTTGTTTTTGATCTCTCTACTTTCGGTGTTTGATTCGCAACTATGCCTTCTTCGATGAAACTGAAAACGACGCCCGACGACTTTGAAGTCGAAGAACTCAGCGACTTCAAACTGGGGAACGGTTCGTTTGCCGTCTACCTTCTGACGAAACGATCGCTGGGCACCCCCGAGGCGATCACGGCCATCGCGGACCGCTGGAACTTATCGCGACGGCAAATCAGCTATGGCGGCCTGAAGGATAAGCACGCGGTCACTCGTCAGTGGGTCACGATCCACCACGGACCGCGACGAGACATGAAGCAGGACCACTTCACGTTGGCCTACCAGGGCCAATCGGTTCGCGAATTCGGTCCGCACGACATCGCCGCCAATCGGTTTCGAGTCGTGATGCGGAACCTGACTCGCGAAAACGCGGAACGCATCGTCTCGCTAAAAGACCAGATCGCTCGCAATGGCGTGCCGAATTACTTCGACGATCAACGATTCGGATCACTCGGCGAATCGGGCGAATTCATTGCCAAACCCTGGTGCCTGGGCGACTACGAAAAAGCCCTCTGGCTGGCTCTGGCCGAATCGAATCCTCACGATCGTCCCGGCGACCGCGATGAAAAACAGACGATCCGCGATCACTGGAACCGCTGGATCGAATGCAAAGCCGCCCTGCCCAAGTGTTCACGCCGCAGCATCGTGACCTATCTGTGTGATCACCCCACCCGCTATCGCGAAGCACTGGCGCTGTTTCGGCAAGACATGCGCAGCCTCTGGCTGGCCGCCTTTCAGAGCGACCTGTGGAACCTGATCCTTTCGGCGTGGGTGCAGCAGCAAGTCGATCGATCAAGGCTCTTCAAAGTCGAACTCGCGACAGCCAACGTGCCGTTCCACACCGACCTGACCGACACCGAACGAGCCGCTCTGACCGAGACTCTGCTGCCCCTACCCTCAGCGCGATTGCACCTGGAACCCGGCCCGCTGCTGTCGCTCTACGAATCGGTCATGGAAGACGAAGGGATCGCCCTGCGCGAAGTGCGAGTCAAATACCCGCGCGACGCCTTCTTCTCTAAGGGCGAACGAGCCGCCATCGTCATCCCGCGCGATCTGAATCTGCACGCCGACGAAGACGACATGAACCCAGGCCGCCACCGGGTCACCCTGCAATTCGTCCTCCCCCGAGGCGCCTACGCCACCATCTTCGTCAAACGCCTCACCGAGCAAGCCTGATCGTAGACCGTAGGGTGCGTGCAGTCTTCGGAACGCACCACAGATGTTATTCGCGCCCCTGATGGTGCGTTCCGATGACGACACGCACCCTACCCCGCATCAACCCAGCACCTTCAACATCCCCTGACAGAATTGCGGCAAGTCATCGGGCTTACGACTGCTGACGAAGTGCCGGTCCACGGTCACGGCGGCGTCTTCATAGAGCGCGCCCGCATTGATCAGATCGTCTTTAATTCCCGGTGACCCCGTCACTTTGACGCCGCGATAGATGTTCGCTGAAATCGGGATCCAGCCGCCATGGCAAATCGCCGCAACTAACTTCCCCGCTGCAGCAAACTCCTGAGTCAGGCTGAGCACCTTCGGATCGCGACGCAGCTTGTCCGGCATCCAGCCACCAGCGCACACAACCCCCTGGAAATCAGCCGACCTCATCTCCGAGATGAGTGTATCCGATGTGCAGGGATACCCATTCTTCCCCGCATAGACCTTGCCGGACTGCTGCCCGGCAACCGTCACTTGATACCCCGCTTCGATCAACCGCAGCTTCGGATACCACAGTTCCAGATCTTCATAGTCATCGCCCACGAAGATCAGAATTCGCTTTGCATTCGCTGCCATTGCCATCCCTTTCAAACCAATCTTGAATCATGAGAGACCGACGCCAACCGCGCCGGTATTCACTTCGTACTTCTTGCCAGACTCATCATAGGCCCACATCCGAATCGAGACTATTCTCCCGCACGAGGTGGCTCATTTTCAGCCGACACCGTTGCCACCAGCCTCAAGATCGATGCCCCCAACAGCAAGCAGGTCGGACCTTCCATCGCGATCCACCAACCGGGCATTCGTTCCGTGTAATCAATGCCGAGCATAAATACCCCTTGAACCACCATCGCCCATCCCAGGAAAGCGATCAGGCTGCGATATCGCGACACATCGCGAGAGACAAACCACAACAGCACGCCGAAGGAAGCAAACCACAGCGACGTCGACCGCGCCAGGTATCCGGCGATCGGCACTGTCGGAAACGATCCCATTCCCAATAGCTCATGACACCAGGCAATCCAACGGCCGGGTGCGGCGACAGCCACGACAGCAGCGAAGTTGATCAGTCCCAATATTCGCAGCAAAGCGACCAAGGCCGTTAATCGTTGCGTCACCACTTCGCCCTACATTGTTGCTGCGGTCGATGAGACCAAATCAAATTCTTCCAATCGCCACTTCAAGCGAATTGTCGAAGTGAGCCCGCCGTTTTACGATCATCTCGTTCTGAATTCGCTGCTGAACGGGAGTTCTCTCGATGAATTGTCGCAACGTGTCCCTGCTGGCCGCAATGGTCACTTCGATCTGCACACTAAGCTTTGCTGAAGAACCGGCCAAGCTCGTGATTGAGCAACCGAAGCCGTTTCAGGTCCTGCAGCGGGAAGGCTTCGATCCCAATCTGTCATCGGTGCATGAACCGGGCGGGCCGGAACTCGGTTACACCGATATCACGGTCAAGGCGGCGAAACCGAAAGGTGTGACGGGAAAATGGGAGTTTCAGTTGGAACTGATGGAACACGGCTTCGGCGACACTCACGACTGGTATCCCCTCGACGACGACGGGAATGACCAACAACTAAAAGGGCTCGTCGAAGCTCCCGCCGGAGGCTGGTACAGGTTGAAGATTCGCTGCATTGACCAAGAAAAGATCACGGCCCAGGGGCAGGTTGAACCCATCGGTGTGGGTGAGGTCTTCCTTGTCGCGGGTCAGTCCTACGCCGGCGGACACAACGACGAAGTGATGAAAGTCACCGATGCCTCGCAAGCCGTTTCGACTTACGACTGGCCGACAAAAACCTGGCGCATCGCCAACGACCCTCCACCTCAGAACGGTGACGGCGGATCGATCTGGCCACCACTCGGTGACTTGCTGGCCCCGACCTTGCGCGTCCCGGTCGCCTTCGTCAACGTGTCGGTCGGTGCCACCTCGACAACAAAGTGGCAGCCAGACGGCCCGCTGCACAAACGACTGCGAGACGTCGGACGCGAGATCGGTTCGTTCCGCGCGGTGCTGTGGCAACAGGGCGAATCGGACGTGATCGAGAAAACATCGACCGCCGATTACATCAAGAACATGCAGGAAATCCACGATGCCGCGGCCGAGGCCTGGGGATTCAATCCGCCCTGGTTGCTCGCCAAATCAACCCTGCATCCGACTGTTTACAACGACCCGATCGGCGAACGCCGCATCCGAGCCGGAACGGCCGAACTCTGGAAGCTACCCGGATTCCGCCCCGGCCCCGACACCGACGTCTTGGGCGGCGACAACCGAGGCGACGCGAAATCCAAGCGCCATTTCAGCAGCCTCGGCCAAAAGCGAGCCGCCCTGCTGTGGTTCACTGCCATCTGGAACGAGCTACATCCCACGGAAGATCGGGGTCGCTAACGCCTCATTTTCCGCCCCGAAATGGTGGCGGATTCAACGCAAAGGCGCAAAGGCGCAGAGGCGCAACGAAGAAGGAGCTCTCCGCCTCCTGATTTACCTGCTTTCTCCTTTGCGTCTGCGCGCCTTTGCGCCTTTGCGTTAATATCATTACCCATCAATACTTGCGTCACTTGTCTCGAGACCACTCTTCTCCGCTCAACCACTTTCCGGCCACCCAAAACTCGCCAGAAATTCAATTTCGGGCCTGACTTCCCACTGACTACCGCACCCGCTAGAATCCTCGGTCCGCTTCAGAGGTTTCGGCGATGGTGCCGGTCGACCGGCGGCATTTTTTGGGTAGTTCTTGAATAACCCTGACGGAGGACTGTGTGGTCAAGTTGCGGTTGCGGGATAACGAGTCGATTAACGATGCAGTGAAGCGGTTTCGTAAGTTGGTTGAGCATGCCGGCATCAAGAAGGAAATGCGTCGGCGCGAATTCTATGAAAAGCCCAGCGAAACCAGCCGCCGCTCTCGTCGTCGCGCCGAACGCCGCGCCAAGATTCAACGCATGGTCGGTAACACCGGAACCGTTTGATTCGTCAAACGTCCGATTGCTACGCTGATATCACCAGGCCGGCTTCGTCCGGCCTGTTGTCATTCTTTGCGATCGATTCGAAGGAGCCTATCCGATGTTGCGTGAAGTCGATGTGAACGGCGTTCGCTTTCGAGTCGCTGACGAAGGTGAAGGCCCCGTCATCCTGTTCGTGCATGGGTTCCCGCTCAACCACACGATGTGGGAAGCCCAGATCGCCGAGTTCTCGCGCACGCACCGCGTCATCGCCCCCGACCTGCGCGGGTTCGGCGGCACCGACGGGGCGTTGTACTCCGTCTCGATGGAACAGTTCGCCGATGATCTGGCCGACCTGCTAGAGGCCCTGCCCGTCCGAGTTCCCGTCACCTTCTGTGGTCTCTCCATGGGAGGCTACATCGGCTGGCAGTTCGTGCAGCGGCACCCCTCACGAGTCTCCAGGCTGATCGTCTGCGACAGCCGCGCCGCCGCCGATTCGCCCGAAGCCGCCGCCAACCGGTTGAAGATGGCCGACATCGTTCTGAGAGAAGGACCGGAACCAGTCGCCTGGGCGATGATGCCCAAGCTGTTCGCCAAATGCTCCGACGACCACTGTCCCCAGATCATCGCCAAAGTCCGCGAGATGGTGATGACGACCAACCCGGTCGCCATCGCCGCCGCACACCGTGGCATGGCCGTACGCCCGGATGTCACGGCCTGGCTCCCCAGCCTGCAACTGCCAACACTCATCATCTGCGGCGAACACGACGCCATCTCGCCCGCTGCGGAGATGAAAACAATTGCCGAACAGATCCCGAACGCCGAATTCGTCCAGATCCCCAACGCCGGCCACATGTGCCCGATGGAGCAGCCCGAATTGGTCAATGCGGCAATTCGCGGGTTCATCAGCTAGAGCACATCCCACTTAACTCTTGTCCTTGTTCGGCGCGGGTCTCCTGACCCCGCCGAAACGGCCG
>CBIHQO010000220.1:0-8881 GCA_966211735.1 uncultured Schlesneria sp. | reverse complement strand
CGCGCGCGGCGGAGCTGCCAGAGCGAGAAGGCCGCGCAGCCGACCAGCACCACCGTCATGCCGGCGATCAGCGGCAACAGGTGGTTCATCGCATCCATCATCGGATGCGTCTTCTGCCAGGTGAAGAAGCCGACGATGTAGAGCATCCCCACGATCGGCACATTGTCAGGCTTACCGACAATCTGACGGAAGTCATAATCGGTAATACTGAGCGTCATGAACAGCAGCGAGAAATTCAGCAGAATCCACCCGGCTGTCGGAGTCGTCCAGACAGAGCGGAAGACGATCATCGCGATAAAGACAGCCGTCGAACTGACAAAGAAGGCCACGGGATTGGAACCCGCATTGATCGGCGCCTTCAGCAACTCGGGCATCCGCAACAGAAACGACTGAGGATTGCTCGACCCAGTCAAATGCGACACCCCCACCATCAGCAGCATCGCACAGTAGATCGCCCACAATGACGCCACGGGGATCTCTTGACCCTTGCCGAGCAGTCCACCCAGACTAAGCCGGAAATTGCCATCAAGCGCGAAACTTCGGCGGACCCACGCTGCGTTCATCACGAACAACAGCAGATAGACCCAACCCAATCCGAACACCACGGATGAGGTGAGATCTGGGTTATGCTGCAGATGGGATTCCATAACTCTTCCGCTACCCACTGATCGAACAAAGCCGTATCAAGCCACCACAAACAACGAGCACGAATCACAAAGGCTGACTGATGCCGCCATCCTTGCGGACGCGCCAGAAGTGAATCGCAATCAGCAGCGACACTACGAGCGGAATCGCGACGCAGTGCAGAATGTAAAAGCGATTCAACGTCGCCTCACTGACAAAGCGACCACCCAACAACAGGAAGCGAGCATCGCTGCCACTGGTAATCAGGTCGTATCCACCAATATTCAGCAACTGAGCCCCCGGACCTTCATAACCCAGGAAAGGCGTTGCACGAGCCATATTCGAACCGACAGTGATCGCCCAGATCGCCAACTGGTCCCATGGCAACAGGTAACCAGTGAACGACAGCAGCAGCGTCAACACCAGCAACAGCACGCCGATCACCCAATTGAATTCGCGCGGCGGCTTGTAGCTTCCCGTCAGAAAGACGCGATACATATGCAGCCACACGGTGATCACCATCGCGTGAGCACCCCACCGATGCACTTCACGCATGATCCCGAGCGTAGTGACGTCGCGCAGCGCCAAGATATCGTTAAAAGCGAACTGCAAGGTTGGCCGGTAGTAGAACATCAGCAGCACGCCGGTGATGGTCTCAACCAGAAACAAAAAGAACGTAATCCCACCCATACACCAGGTGTACGAGAGAGCAATCCCCTGCTGCTTGATCGACACGGGATGCAGATGCAGGAAGAAGTTCGTCAGCATCACCACGATGCGGTTCCGGCGATCGACCGGAGCCGGATGCCGAAAAATACTCTTCCAAATCTGCGAGCCGCGAATGTAATCGCCGACAGACATCGAAACGCCCTTATCCCATCACCACAACAACAAGCACAACAATCAGCTGACAGCCACGAACGAAGCAGGATCGGTCCACTGCCCCATCTCTTCCTGGAACTTCATGCTCTTATCGACTTCCAACATCCCTTCAGCGATCTTGACACCCATCCGCTCAAGCGGACGAGGTGCAGGACCCTCGAAGTTCACGCCAGTGATATAGAAGCCAGACCCGTGACAGGGGCACTTGAATTTCTGCTCGCCATCCAGCCAACTGGGCGTGCAACCCAAGTGAGTGCAGACCGAGGCCAGTGCAAAAATCAAATTCTGGCCTTCATACTGGTCAGTGTGAACAATCCACACGCCGTACTGATCTTTCCACTTATTTGACACACTATTCAACGGGTAATCCGAGAGCGGACCAACCTTGAACTTCGACGGAGGCTCAACCAATACGTTGGGCATCATAAAGCGAGCCGTCTCCAGCGTCCCCAGCGCGGTCACCTCAGCCAGAGCAGCCCAGGCAGCCATAAATGGCGACATCAGCAACGACCAGATCAACATCCCCAGCAGAAACAACAACCAACTTCCCGTGACCGCCGCACCAACAAAACAACCGAGACTCACCAAGGCGACAGACACAATCGCCGCCAAACTTCGCCTCTGTGGAGCAGGAGCTTTCTTCGACGTAGCCGGAACCGGCCTGGCAGGCATCGGAGGAGCAACAACAACAGGCTTGGCGACACCCGAAGCAACAGGCGTTGCAACCGCAGCACCAGCCTTGCCTTCACGAACCGCCTTCAACATATCCTGCACAGACGGACGCGGCGCGGCCGAAGCAGCGGCAGCCGCAGGCTTCGCAGCGGCAGGAACCGGAGTCGACGCAACAGCCTCGGCCGCAGGCGTAACTGCAGCAGGCGTTGCCGCCGCACCAGCCCCCTTCGCTCGAATCGCTGCCAGAATATCCTTCGTTGAACCCGGCTTCGCTGCAGGAGCAGCTGGTTTAGCAGCCGGCGGAGGCGACTCGGGAGTCGCCGCAGCAGCAACGGGTTCAGCGGCCGCTGGTGCAGGCGTTTCTGCAGGAGCCGCCGAAGACGCTTCAGCAGCCGCAGCGGCTTTCTGAGCGCGAATCTTTGCTAAAATATCTGCTGTGGAAGGCTTTTTCTCGTCCATCTCGACTCACTTCCCGCGCGGAAATGGCAGCGCATCGACTTGCTCGATGTTCTTTGCCCGCCTAGTAACGGACGGATTCTGGCAACATCACCGCAGGCTGACAACCAATGAACCTGAATCGTCCTGCAATTTCTCAGAACCAAGAAATGGAAATCCTGTTATATCAGCAAGATTCAGCAGCCGACATCACCTGCGGCAGCCACCTGAAACGCTCGCAAAACCCACCTGTTACCAATCGCAATCTGGACCCCATCCGTGACAAAACCCCTGACATTGGATGAGATAGAACGACTAATCCGTCGCGACCCTGCGCGCCGCGGATTGATTGCCCACGAGAAACTGCGCGGCCCCCTCTGCCCCGAACACCTCGCCCCAGCGGCCAGCGATTTGGCGCGAAACGGCCAGCGAGTGGCCATCGTCACCGGCTTCTTCATCCCGGCGGCAGACCCGCCCGCGGCCGAGACCGACGGCCCACCAGGAGCGGCACTGCTGGCCGCCGCCCTAACCACCATTGGAATGTCGGTCACGCTGGTGACTGATGCGCACTGCCGACGCGCGGTTGAAGTCGCCGCCAAGACCATGGGTTTACCACCATCAACTGTGGCTGTGCCCGGCAAGTCGGCCCAAGAAATTGATGCGTGGTTTGAAGCAACCATCAATGACTTCACCCAACCCCCATGGACACACCTGATCGCCATCGAACGAGTCGGCCCATCGCATACGAGATGTTCCGTGGAACAGCAGACCCCCGCCCCCCAGACCCTTGACCTCGAACTGTTTGAACAGCTCGTGGCCCCGACAGATCGCGATCGCTGCTTCAATATGCGTGGAATTTGCCTGGACGCCCAGACCGCGCCACTTCATCGGTTGTTTGAACTGGCGAGCCACACAAAAACACTGAAGACAATAGGAATCGGCGACGGAGGAAATGAAATCGGCATGGGATCGATCCCATGGCAACAACTCCAGCAACGCCTCGCAAATCCAGCTGTCGCTAAGACCCCCTGTCGCATCGCAACCGACTGGACGATTGTCGCCGGAGTAAGTAACTGGGGCGCAATGGCACTAGCTGCCGCCACCTTACTGCTGCGAGACCAACAGTCGAACCTGCAGCCATGGACAGCGAACCAACAGCGAGAAGCACTGAAACAGTTGGTGACAGAAGGCCCCGCTGTCGATGGAATCACCCGACTCCCCGAGGCGACAGTCGACGGCCTACCCTTCCTGACCTACATCCAGCCCTGGGAAGGAATTCGCCGAGCCGTCGGCCTGGCAACCGAGCACTAATGAGCCCCAGCTGCGCAAACCTCACACAGCCAATCCAAAGATTCCATCGTGAAATCAGCGAAGACTGTAATGCGCGAAAGCTCGTCTCAGACAACTTGCGAACAGAGCCCTGCTTCACAGACAGAGAAAAAATCGGCTTCCATGCCGAAGAATCATCCCTGATCTTTCGATGGAGGTCTCGCGAAATCGCAGAGAGCCCATATCATCTTGAAGACCAACCGCACTCACTTATGCCGTTAAGTGATCGACGAACCGATCATGATCAAGCCGCCTCAACCATGTCGCCCCGAAGGCGTTGTGTTGGTGCGACAACTTACCGACGACCCTGCCGACCCCCAAACGACTTGAGAACTTTTTTGACCCATAACGGCGAAATCGTCATCGACCCAGACGCACTAAACCCGAGGAACGTTTTCGCTGGAGCCCAACCGCCGCGCCTGCCACAGCAAGAACACGCATCACAGCAACGTTTATTCACTGACGCTCGCCAGCGAGCTCTTCCGCAGCTTCTCTCGCGCGCGACTGAGAATTGGGCCGATTGAGTTCTCAGGAAGATTCAACGCGACGGAGACCTCGTGATAAGACTTCCCTTCAAGATGATACATCCGCACGATGGCCGCCTCCCCTTCGGGCAAGCCGTCTAGCATCCGCTGCACGAGATCATGATTGTCAATCCGCATCGATGCATCGCCCTCACCGACGTGCACCCGTTCGAGCGCGCTCCCGTGCGACTTCACGTGACCCATCTCTTCGGCCATGCGGCGACGAATCATTTCGTGAACCACGATACGTCGGCAAATGACCGTCAAGTAAGTCGCCAATGACGAATCGCCCCGAAAGCGACGCAGCACCTCTGAATTGTTCGCCAGCAACGCCAGAAACGCATCTGCCAGTAAATCGTCGACATCCGGTAGCGAAAGAGTGATACTGCGCGCGTGTGCGGTGTGCTGAATGACATGCACAAACAGCCCGGAAAAACGATCGACGAATTCCTTCCAGGCGCCGGGTTCCCGCTCCAGACATCGACTCAACAGATTGCGATCAATTTCCGTAAGCGCCACGGCAACACCTGACTGATGCGGAACATGAGTCGTCCATGAGCGTAATAACTGAGTTGCTCACGAGCCTGTTTTCCAACATTCTCGCAACTCTATTCCTGAAAGGCAGATTCAGCAAGCTGACAACACCGGCAGACAATAACCCATCATGAGTATATCTTCGCAATCAACTAGGATTCCCGTCAACGAGAATCCCAGACCCGGATTCTTGACGCACCCTCAAGCTAGGCCTAAGATTTCGCCGATTTGTGGAATAAACGTGAAGATCGTCTGGATTCTGGACATTTGGCTTCATGTGTCAGGTTGGTGGCTGCCACTGCGAAATCCGCGTAACACCTGATTCTTACATTTTTTGAGGAAAGTGAGCTTCAAATGACGCACGTAGTCGCCGAGCCCTGCTTTAACTGCAAATACACCGACTGCGTGACGGTCTGTCCAGTCGAATGCTTCTACGAGGGTGAAGCAATGCTCTTCATTCACCCTGACGAATGTATCGATTGTGAGGCCTGCGTCCCAGAATGCCCTCCGGCAGCCATCTTCCACGAAGATAACCTGCCAGCCGAATGGGCTGACTACAAAGTGCTCAACGCGGAAATGTCTCCGAATTGCCCGGTGATCACGGAACGAAAAGACCCGATGGGTCCGCCAATCGAAAAATAATGGTGTTCGTTCAGACCGACTAAATTTGACGCGGTGATTTCGCGCTTTCGCTAAACCTCGCTCGACAGAGCGAGGTTTTTCGCTTCGTCGCCAACTTCGCCAGGAGATTGGGGCTCTACGACGATTGACGATGCAGTTCGTCATTCACGCGCCTAGTATCGTGGAACGCTGGGATCGATGGCCTGCGACCACTGATCAATCCCACCGGCCATGTTGGTTGCCTTGGCAAATCCCTGTTGCCGCAACCAGTTCGTCACGCGCAGGCTTCGACCACCGTGATGGCAATGCACGATGATCTCCTGATCTTTATGCGCATCCAACTCTTTCACCCGGTCGACCAGTTCGCTCATAGGGATCAGCACAGTCCCCTTGATGTTCGCCGTCGCATATTCATCCTTCTCCCGGCAGTCCAGAAACAAGAATGACTCACCAGCATCGAGTTTGCGCTTTACGGTCTGACAATCCACTTCCAACGGCGCTGTCACCGGAATCTCCTTAATAACCTGAATCTCTAGTTTCTACGCTTTATCAATCTACAACCTTCCTCCGCTGCCCCAACTCCCGCAGCACATCTACATCACTCTGGGGACGACGCTGCCCCTGTTCGTGAGTCCGGTCGCAGCCGATCCATCCGCGCAGCTTCAAAAACTGAGCACACGAGTGCTTGTACGCGGGTGACGGTGTCCGAAAGGCGAAATAGCCAAGGTACTGCAACTGATCGTTCAGTTCGTAAAAACGAGGATCGCCTGATTCCCAGTAAGTGTCGCGAACGGCGAACAAGTCGGGAGCAAAACTACTAAGCCCCAGCAGGTAGTCGCTCCCATACATAATCATATCGATCGCAAAATCGTTACCTGTATAGACCGCGAAGTCGGGCCGCTGCGCATCTCGCAGTTTCAATCGTTCCCACTCAGGCTCACGGTGAAACGACGAGTGCTTGGCACCGATGCATTTCCGGATCGACATGATTCCGGCATAAGTCTCCAGATCATAGATGGCACCAAACGGAGCCAGATCTGTCGTCAGTTCAAATCCGATGAACTTGTCGCAGGCCGTCGCCAATCGCTCGTAACTTCGCACAATCTCGGAACCGGATTGTCGTGTGAGCCCGAACGACTGAAAGATGACCGGCGTCCCGCCCGCAGCTTGAATCGCCTGCATCCGCCGGGCATAGCCATCAAAATCAAATGCATCCCCGGGACGATCGCCAACAAAAGCCCCCGCGACGAACGAGCCGTTCCCGACGATTCCTCGCGTCCGGCGCAGCACTTCCTCCTGAGTCCCGTGATCGATCAGATTCACATAGCCGGTGTCCATATTCACCGCCGGCGTCAGTCCCGCCCCCGCCGTCCGTGCGACGTGAGCATCAAACGCAACCCAATCCACATCACCACTGTCGGTGAACGGCAACAGGACGGCAGAAATACCCGTCACTCGGCGGCGAGGCCGCAACATCGGCAAGGGATCGATCGGCATTCGGATGCTCTGGGAAGGTAATTCACAAGTTTCACATCCGATTCTACCGAACACAGATCGACCTGGCATCCAAGCCGTAACTTCGGCCGCCGATGTTCATCGGGAAGACCATCCGGGCGTAGCCGTAGCCAAAAGATCGGGTGTTCATGAGGTTGCGACAACGCGCTAACCCCCTCCGGACGGTCCGCCTTGAGCAATCCGAATACTGTTCGGCAATTTGAATGAAAGCCGCCCCTGCTCCAACTTCAATCGCAACCGATTATCGGAGTCAACGCGAATACCCGCCCAGGATCGAAGTTCGGTGGCCGACGATGGCACGATGATATTACCAATCTGGACCTCGCGAAGTTGAAACGGACCGACTGTAGACAACACAAACACGGGTGAGCCATCCTCTTGATGCTGATTCAGCCATGATCCGTCGTAGTGGAAAGTCTCTCCGCACCAAGGGTCGATGGCCGTCACCGTTGGCCAACGGTCAATTGCTTCAACCAAAGTCTCAGGCCACCGATGGTGATCCTGCTTCCAGGCAAGTAATGACAGAGCCAACAAGGATTCGCGAATCGCCACCTCTCCATCGATCAGCATCGAAGCGATCTCATACTCCTTGCTTGCCTCTTTCGACGCTAAAGGTGTTGTCCATGGCCAACTCGATTGAGATGATCCATAGAGAATCCACTCGCGCAGATGTCGCAACTCGATATGATCCAGACGGCGATCCAGACTGCGACCGACATCAACACCCGGTTGCCGCAGCATTGCGGTGACATCTTCCGCCACTTGATCGCGATCAAGCAATTCCTGTTCGAGCCAGCGTTTTGCTCGGACCTTTTCCCATGGCAGAAATCGAAAATAGTCGATCGTAAACATTTGCCAAGCCGATTGCCCCCTGCTCCATTTGCTCCATTGCGCGCCGTGCTGAATCGTTTCCTCGAGCGCAGCCAGTTCAGCACGGTGCTCCGCCACCAAGGTCTGGTCGATTGAGGGAAACAATTCAAATTCGGCCTGAAGTCGCAGTTGGGCCGAACGCAGTTTCTCGCCGTTTTGATCAGGATGACTTGCCCACCGCACGATTCCGTCCAGAGTCAACAGTTGCTGTTGCTGAGCCTCCAACCGCGTCGACAAGCCACTATCTGTGGCCCAAAAGCTGGCGAGGCGTAAACTCGCAAGGTAGTACTGGAAGGCCTCATCCAATCGGCCCTCCCGCGTCCGCAATCGCCCGGCCTCCACTAACAACAATTGCTGCGGCATTATTGCAGCAGACTGCTTAGCGAACTCCAGCCAACGGCTCGCCGAAGGTCCACGCGCATTGCTGGTAATCTCGAGCAGTTCCTTCAATCGCGATTCGTTATTGTGCCAGAACGCCTCGACCGGATCTGCTGGTTGGTTGGGATCTGCGCCGGCGGCACCACCTCGATGAAGTCCTTGAACAAAGTCTTGTTCCCTGTTGAATCCCCCCATCAACAGCGAAAGCCGATCGAGGAGCTGCTGGTCGTATGAGGTCATCGCCGCCGGGGCGAGTCCTAGTTGCTCCTTATGGACGTTCGCGGTGTTGATCCGTTCGAAGCTCTGTTTGCTACTCAGCAGATTCGGATGGAATCCAGGAATCTCATACGCGCGCCATGCCCCCCAGGCCGCAATCAAGAGAACCGGAGGCACCGTGTATGCCGCCAATCGCTGGAGTCGACCAGGCAGCGGACGTCCAATCAACCACGAGGGGATCACCAAGATCACCGAGGTCGACATCGCGTTCGCCAAGCGCA
>CBIHQO010000219.1:0-8897 GCA_966211735.1 uncultured Schlesneria sp. | reverse complement strand
CTGTGTTGAAGTTCAAATCCCGTAACGATCTGCCCGCCCGTCTGACCGGTCTCGTCCAGTTGTCTGGCCAACACGTTCCGCCGAGCCGACTTGGCGGCTTTCATCAGGAACCACGTCAGCAGTCCCACCGCCGCAGCCGTCGTCAGCCCCCAGGCCGCCATTCGAAAACCAGACGACAGTTCCCAGACCAGATCCATCCAGATCAGGACGAGCAGCAGAACCAGAGCTCCACAGCAACCCCAGCCCAGCCCCGATAGGCCATGAATGGCAAATGTCCGGCGCCGGAGCCGCTCAAACGTCGTATCGAACGAGGTGCTGGACATGGAATTGAACGTCCAAAACAGGAGCGAAATCAATCGGCCAGCATTGTCTCCGCCGGTGTTCGGAAAGTCCAATACGAAATGTCTGAAGTTGCTGCCTCTTTAAGTAGCCTTCTCGCTCCGCGAGAAGAAAGCCGATTGTGAATCCGCGTTCCTGTTGAATCGGCACGGAATGGCGATCATGGCGTGGCGTTCATCGGCTTTCTTCTCGGCGGAGCGAGAAGGCTACTTGGTCCACTACGAAATCGCAGGCACCACCTTCAGCGAATGCTGCTGACCAACACCGCGAAAATTCTTGACGGCCAGTGTTCCCAGAACAACGAACGCGACTAGAGCAACCAGTTGAGCAACCGCGAAGGGAGGTTCCGATTGAGTCGGAGCTAAAGCCTTCAAGGCAGGGATCTTCTGGAAGCTCTGAGCGATCAGCACGAAGAAATTGAAGTACAGAGCGACCACCGAATTGACGACATACGCCGTTTTCCACGAGCCCGCCAGGTGCTTCGAGTACAACCCGTAGATCGCAAACCCGAGCACAACCATCGAGATCGCACCCACAACCAGTCCAGGGGTCAGTCCGTGAATGGGGAACATGAAGCCCGTCACGCTGGTCAGCACGGTTGTTGCCAGGAAGAACGCCGTCCAACCACGCCTGTGCTGCCCCTTTATCACCCCCCCACGGACGACAAAGCCCCCAACACGCGCGGCCACACTGAGGCGCACATGAACGACTGTGAAAGTGGTAAGGCTGAAAAACATGATCGGTCCCCTTGGATCAGGACGGATTTTCCACCGTCCAATTTGAAAAGAGTTCCCGCTTCGGGAGGTTACCTCACTAAGCGGGCGAAGCGGACACCGCGGAAAATTCAGCATTCCGCTGCGTGTCACTGTGATTTGCGGTTTAGATTCAGTTTCAGATCGTCATCGAGGATTACCGCCCGATTTCCGAAACCTTACAGGTCCTGCAAAACAGCAGTCGGCGCCGGATAATACCGACCAACCCAGCCAAGCTTCTCAAAGAGGCCGCGGCGGAACGACCTCGGTTTCGCCAACACTGCGACGGCGAACTCTTCGGTTTTCCTCAGTGCTTCGGCACCAGGATCTCAATCCCGTATTTTGGAGCGACTTCGAGCAGCTTTTCGATTTCGGCTTTCGCCGGAGGAAGTGCCGTGGTCGCGCCGTCCGGCAATGGTACGCCCACTTCGAAGAACATCTGTTCGGCCCCGGCCGGCGCGACCGAGATCAACATCTTCGCCGGTTTGTCGCTGGCATTCTTGAATGAATGAGGCACCCCGACCGGCATGTTGGCAAACATCCCTGCGGTCGCCACATGAGTCACACCATTTACTTGAAAGGTGATTTCGCCTTCCAGAATGTAGAACCCTTCTTCTTCACGGCTGTGCACATGCGGCGGCGGGCCTCCGCCGGGTGGAACGATCGCTTCCCATAGTGCGTACTTGCCGTTTGTTTCCTCGCCCGTCGCGAGAAAGCGGTACACATCCCCCACAACGGCAATCGTGCGGCCTTGAGCGGCCGTTCGTAACACAGGCACATCAGTCATTTATGATTCCTTACTTCGTCTCGGTCGTCTTCAGATTCTCATTGAAGCGAATACGGTTCCCGAACGGATCGATCACTTCGACACATTTTGTGTCATAAAACGTCGTCTCAATCCCCGGTCGCAGATACTTATACTTCTTCGTCCCCAATTCCGCATGAAATGCCTCAATCCCGGTCATCCAGACGAAGACTGTCGACCCCGGGCAGCAGTCGCCATGATGCTCAGACAGATGCAGCGTCAGCCCCGCTCGCGAAACCTGCAGGTAAGCCGGCGTGTTCTCTTCGAAATGATGCTCCCAATCCGATGTGAAGCCCAGATAGTCGACATAGAACTCTTTGGCCTTGGCGACATCAAAAATGCGCAGGATCGGAATCGTCTTCAGATATTCCATGGTGCTTGCCTTGCGATGATTGACGGCGTTTCGGTCGATCCACGTTATGCCATGACCGACACCATGTCGAGAACCGGCAGCCCCAACTCTTTGTCTCCGCTGATCTGAATATCGGGGAACTGCTGCAAGACCACTGCGCGGCTGCGGCGCTTCGTGACCAGCTTCCACGCAGTCACCTGGTCCATCGTCACGGTGGCCGCAGGCTTGGTACCAGTCTCCAGGATCTGTTCCCATCCTTTCGATTGACGTTGCACCTGCCATTGCCCACCCGCTTCCCCGGTTACGACTACCGTCACGACGCTCCCTGCTTCGGCCACCACTTTTCGAAACGTGAACGGTAACGCGCGCATGAAGATATCCAGGCACGGATATCCCAGCTGCCGGTTCATGATCGTGCTGGGTCGCTGCGTGGCCTCGAAGATCTGTTGAGTGTGATGCCACTTCTCGGTGTAGTCGCGAGCGACATCCATCCAGTTCTTCGACTGTTCTTCGCCGGCCCACGCTACCGGAAAAATTGCTGGACCATCAGGGTCGAGCGCCTGAAACAGTTCCGCCAGTTGTACGTCCGCCCATGCAATCAACTCGACCAGCACATGCGGACTCAGTCGCCGCGTACCGACTTCCCATTCTTCATTGAGCCGATTCAGGAAATCCATCAACGGCTCACCCTCACGAGGTTGGCTGCGACCATCCGCTGGATGATATCCATCGCGCTGCATCGACAACCGCCGCAGACTGCCATCCAGCAGGTGACTGGCAATATCCTTCACGGTCCGGCGAGAACTGACTGTCGGCAACTGCCATTCATCGGGAGTTAACGAACGCAATAACTCCACCAGTCGACCACAGACGTCGGGGAACAGGTCAGCAACCAGAATCGGGGGCATCGCAATCGTCCACTATTCAAAACTTACCGGCGAAGTCGACTAGAACTCTTGACCGATCGTCTCACCACCATCGATCGTGGTCAACTTCTTCAACAATTCTGGATCGACCGACTTTTTGATGAACTTCACACTGCCATCCGCCATCAACGCATGCGCTCCCAGGCTGAGATACGACGACAACATCCCTGGCGAATCAAGACCCGTCTCCCCTTTGATGTCGATGCCGATCGGCCCCTTCGTGACATCGAAATCGCGCGGTTCCGTCCAGATGATGCGCAATCCCGACGCTTCTACAATCGCAATTGTATTCGACACACCATCGGTGATGTCGTCCCTCGCGACCGTTCGAGAAGTATCACCGAACGCTCCATCGCCAGTCAGCATCGCAAAGTCAGTTCGAAATCGCCCTGCGGCGTCTCGGTGATGAGTGTTCGACGGACACTCGTAGACCCAGACGCGACCTTTAGACAACAGATCGTTCACCGGAGAATCCCACCGCTTCGCCTGATCGTAGGTGGCATAGAGAGGTGCCTGGTCCAGATACGGCAGTAATCGGATTCGCCAACTCACTGCCGGATCGCCGGTCACAGCGGCCGGATAAACCGAATGAGCGTCGTGGTAATTGTGTAGAGCCAATCCAATCTGCTTCAAATGGCTCTTGCAGGTCGTTCTCTTGGCTGCTTCGCGTGCTTGTGAAACCGCCGTCAAGAGTGGGCCAACCAGCAGCGCGGGGGCCGTCAGAATGAGAAGCACGCCAACCAGATTGATTGTTCGTTTCGGCCATAGCCGACGACAAATTGTTAGGAATAGGCCTGCCGTCGCCACAATGAATAACCACAAGGCATAAGGTGCAGGCAGCGATTCCAACGACTCCAGATCCAGACAGAGAGGCGGAACAACAATCATCGCGACGATCGCCAAGCCGTACGGAATCAAATCCGTCCACCGAGCCGCTCGCCGAGTCGTCCAGCTCAGCCACGCCAGCATCGCCAAGACGAACAATAGCCCAATGGCATGAACCACCCAGGCGGCGGCAACCGCTCGCGGTTCCCATTCACCACCAATAATCGTTGGCATCGTGGCTTATCCCAGTCGCAACTAGAGACTCCGACTCCTCGATCTCTCAATTATCCTATGCGGTTCCTTGTTGAGAGTAGGATCCTAGGTGTATTGAATAAGACAAGAATTTGAAACACGGAGGCACGGAGAGCGCCAGTCACAATCGTCTTGTTCACTCGGTGTCTTTCGTCGATACCGTAATTCATGACTTCACTTTTCTCCGTGTCCTCTGAGCCTCTGTGTTTCAAATCCTTGTTATCCTCCCATGATAGCCATGGGCTACTGACTTCCGTGATCCAGTCTTCGTCCAAACTCTGGCAACTTCATGAAATCAGTTCTCGCCGCCATCGTGGAAGATGATCGTCAATTGGTTCGCAGCCTGCTCAAGAAGGAACCTGCACTGGCGACGCGGTTGATCGACACGGCACACCTCTACGAGTCTTCGATCTTTCATTGGATCTATGTCGGCGACACCGCGCTGCATCTCGCGGCGGCGGGCTATCGAGTTGAAATCGTCGCGGACCTGATCAAGGCGGGGGCCGACCTCAACGCGGCATCGAATCATCGTCGGGGTGCGCCGCTGCACTATGCGGCCGACGGCTATATCACTGGTCCTGAGTGGAATGCCAAGCGGCAGGTGAAGACGATCGCAAAGTTGCTGGAAGCGGGAGCTACTATCAACGTGCAGGACAAGAACGGTGCCACGCCTTTGCATCGCGCGGTACGAACTCGCTGTGCCGACGCTGTCCAACATCTGCTCGACGCAGGTTGCGATCCCCTCTTGCAGAACAACTCGGGCTCGACCCCGTTTCACCTCGCCGTTCAAAACACCGGTCGCGGCGGCTCGGGATCGGACGAGGCGAAAGCCGCTCAACGCCTGATCATCGCCACCTTCCTCAAGCGCGGCATCAGTCCGACTTTGAAAGACGGCAACGGAAAATCTGTGCTAGACTGTACGAGAAGCGAGCAGATTCGCGAATTACTCACGTGACGAGTCGCCCACGAAACAGAGGGGGGAGACGACTCTCACTTTCGGCGTTAGTCATTAGAGTCACATGCGATACGTCGGACGCATCATCGAATGGAACGACGAACGGGGCTTCGGCTTCGTCACGCCCGAGGGTGGCGGCGATCGCGCCTTTGTTCATGTCAAAGAGTTTCGGCGCGGCTCAGCTCGACCCGTCGTCGGCACGGTCATCTCCTACGAAATCCTGATTGATAACCAAGGTCGCTTCAATGCGGCCCAACCCTGCTTTGTCACCCGCACCGCACGTGCGGGACAAGCCAGGGCCACGGCTTCAAGAGGTTTGCCAAGAAAGGGAATCGCCGCACTCTTCCTGATTGCGATCGCCGCGGCGTCTCTGACATCGCAGTTTCCGGCCAGCCTCGCTCTGATCTACGCCATCATGAGTGCCATCGCATTCAAAATGTACGGCCAAGACAAGGTCGCCGCGAACGACGACCGGTGGCGGACCCCAGAATTAAAGCTGCAATTTGTCGGGCTGTTCGGTGGTTGGCCTGGCGCCCTATTCGCGCAGGAAGCCTTCCGACATAAGGTCAGCAAATCCGAATTCCAGATCCTGTTCTGGTTCGCGGTGACACTCAACTGCGCCGGACTGGCCTGGCTACTCTCCAGCGGCCACATGGAGACTATTGACCGTGCCATGGTCGAGGTGGTCACTGCCGACTATTCACACGTTGTTCCAGAAGTAAACTTCCCCCGTGATCAAGAGATCAACGTGCGGATAACTCCGCTCTCACAATAGTGTCCCAACTTGCATTCGAGATCGACAGCACGTTCACCTGCTTTAGACACTTAACTCGCTGTTGGATCGCAATGACTAATCGTGGCTATACCCTGCTTGATTTCAGCATTCCGCAACTCATTGGTAACGACCTGGATCGCATTGTCGGATTCCTGGAATACGTTCGAACGCACTTCCATGAACTTGTCCCATGCATTCCCTCCAGTTGTGAATTGGATCTCATTGCCGGCGAAACTGCCCACAACTCTGGGCCATTTCCTCTGCTCGTACTCTTCGTCCCTGAAGCAGACATCAACAGTCTGCCACACCCATTCGCGATGATCGACACTCTCGGCCTGGAGTGCGGCACTGTCGACCACGGCAGTCGAATCAACTATCGCTGAAACGCCAGCACCAAAGCGGGATCAACTGTTAAGTGCTGGCGTCTATCCCTCTCGCGCTGGAAGCTAGCTCAGCCGATCCTCATAGGTAGTGAGGCTGACCCGATTCACACTCTCTGCCTTCTTCGTCGCTGAAGTTCACCCCCCAACCAGAAGATCATTATGCAAATTGCGGTCACGATTGCTTCGAATTCGGCTGTTTCGTTTATTTCGAATATTGCTTTTGTTTCGATTGTCCGATATCCTTGTCCTATGAGGAGCGAAAATCATGGCAACCTTACTTAGCGATTTTCCGGAAACGGTCACACCAACGCCAGATGACGCTCTCCTTGCTCAAGAGAGTAGTCGACGGCTTGCTCCCTATCTTGCGGCAAGGCCCAAGAAGCCACTCCGCATGCGCATTCAGCAAGACGACTCGCCCGAGGAGACGGTTTCTATTCCTGCGTTGGCATTCAAGCTGCTTAATGACATTCTAGCCCAAATGGCGAAGGGGAATGCCGTAACTCTCATTCCAGTTCATGCCGAGTTAACCACTCAACAAGCTGCCGACATCTTGAATGTCTCTCGCCCGTTTCTAGTTGAGCAACTTGAAAAAAATATCATCCCCTTCCGCAAAGTTGGTACCCATCGTCGCATCCTGTTCAAGGACTTGATGGGATACAAGGAAGAGGTAGATCGCAATCGGTTGAAAGTATTGGACGAAATGGCGTTACAGGCCCAAGAGCTCGATATGGGATATTGAATTGAGCAGTTTCACAGCTCTCTATGATGCCTGTGTCCTGTACCCAGCGCCTTTGCGCGATCTATTGATGCACGTCGCGGTTACCGACCTGTATCGCGCCAAATGGACCAATGCGATCCATGATGAGTGGATAAGGAATGTTCTTAAGAATCGCCCGGACCTGAAGCTGGAGCAACTTCAAAGAACCCGCGATCTGATGAACACTCATGTCCGCGACTGTCTTGTGACTGGGTATGAGTCGCTGATTGAAGCGGTCACATTGCCGGATCCCGACGATCGCCATGTTCTTGCAGCAGCAATCCGAGCTGGGGCCGACCTGATAGTGACGTTCAACCTGAAAGACTTCCCCGAAGAAGCATTGAAGCCATACGGTATCGAAGCCCAGCATCCAGACGACTTCCTGATGTTCCAGCTCGATCTTGCACCGAACATCGTCTGTGCTGCGGCCAAGCGACATCGGGCAAGTCTGAAGAACCCCCCCAAAGACGTTGAGGAATATCTTGTCACCCTGGAGGCTCAGGGGCTGGTTCAGACGGTAACTGGCTTGTCGAAATTTACTGAACTGATTTGAAACAGCTGCGGGAAGTAAACGATCACTACGCTCGCGTGTCAGCACTTCCTTTCTCAAGACAACATGGTGGGTCATGCCAAAGCAGATCGATGCTCTTCTCTCCAAAATCGAAAAGATCCTTGTGGCCGAGATTCCCAAGGCGGTGAAAGCGGCCAAAGTCAAAGAACAGGTCTACTGTCTGCGGATCTGGTACAACGGCACTGACATGGATGAGACCGCGGTCCCCTCACTGATGCTGGTGAAAGAATCTGCTCGAAAGACATTTCTGAAGAAGCGGCCCAAGGAAGCGTTGTACTATGTCTGGGGTGCTGACGAGCAGCAAGACGAGGAGTATTCGATCACAATTGAACTCAGCAACGACAAGCTGCTCGACCACTATGGAGTTTGGTACGAGCATCTTTGCGAACTGGAAGACGACGAGGAACTCCAACCGTTCCGCGAAATGACTCAACGAGTCGCCCTGCAGCTCAACGCGCTGGATTGGACAACGATTCTGCCGGTGACGGATGACTTCATCGTGTTCCCGGCCGATGGTTCGCACACCTTCTGCGACGATCTCGGCGACATGGCTGCCAGTGTTCCCAAGCCACGACTGAAACTGCTGCAGTCCCGCAAACTTCTCGAATCGGCGAAATGAACGACAAAGACGGGTTGCTGATATCGGAGCGCCGCTCGATTGCTGGCTCGATGACTCCCGATGACTACGTGAACGCGCAGCGACTGCACCGCCATTCGACTGTCGTCGGTTGCAACATTGCTTCTGGAGTGGCCGCGCTGATCGGTATCGCGCTTTGGGTTTCAGGCCACATCACTGTCGGCAGCGCACTGCTCATCTGTGGCATTGGCGGCATCGTCGGAGTCCTGGTCTTCGACTTGTGGCTGCTGCCACGCCGAGACAGGCAGCGTCAGGCTCGGCGAGGGTTTCTGAATGCGAAGTTCACCTACACCTGGAACAGCGAAAAGCTGGCCGCCGAAAGTGCAATCTGGCAATCGGAACGAACCTGGAGCGACTACGTCCAATTTAAAGAGAGCAAAACTGTCCTGTTACTGTATCATCCCGACAAGACCTATGAAATCTTTCCCAGGTCTTGGTTCGAAGACCCAAGGCAACTGAATGAGTTTCGCGAGTTTGCTCGACAGATGGGCAGCTAACGGACTAGCACCAACCACAGGGCCAGCGCGCACTCTGGGTAACATTTGGTAGTTTGGGGGCCTTGCGCATT
>CBIHQO010000218.1:0-8905 GCA_966211735.1 uncultured Schlesneria sp. | reverse complement strand
CCCACATGGCGGCCCTCGCGGTGATCTGCATGTGCAATTCCATGTCGAAGTTCCCAGGAAGACCACCAAGAAACAAGAAGAACTGCTGCGGCAACTCGCCGAGATCGACGAGAAGCATGTGAGTGCTCACCGGAAGACTTTCTTCGAATCCGTGAAAGAATTTTTCGGGGCTGCAGAAGAAGCAGAATAGATCCGTTGGTAATTCATGCGACGGTTGCAGTCGCTGACTAATAGCAAGGTGGAACCATGACGAAACAATCTGCTGCTGGCGATGACAATGCCGAGCCATTGGGTGACTCGAACGAAGAGGCACTGACCTTGGAAGAGCAGCTGAATGCCGCGCTTCTCGAACGCGATCAGTTCAAGGACAAGTGGGCGCGAGCCCTCGCGGATCTCGACAACTACCGACGACGCGTCCAGCGCGAGATGGAAGAGGATCGCAAGTATGCTGCGATGCCAATGCTCAAGTCGCTGCTGCCCGCGTTTGATGGCTTCGATCGTGCGCTCCAGGCCGCCGAAATTTCGAAGAACACTGACGAGTTGATTAAGGGAGTCCAGTTGACCGTCAAACAACTGGAAACGGCCTTGAATGGATTCGGCGCGAAGTCGATTCCAGCCGTTGGATTGCCGTTTGATCCCAACATGCACGAAGCGATTTCGCAGATGCCTTCGGCCGAGTATCCACCGATGACCGTGTTGCATGATGTCGAGCGGGGTTACATGCTACATGACCGCGTCGTTCGGCCGAGCAAGGTGATTGTCGCCAAAGCCGAATAGTCGAACCTTTCATTCCTCCAGATCCGACCCACTGCCATGCCCACTTACGATTACAAATGCGATGCCTGCGAACACACGTGGGAAGAGTTCAAGTCCATCAAGGCCGAACCAACCAAGAAGTGCCCCAGTTGCGGCAAAAAGAAGGCCCGTCGACTGATTGGCGGCGGGGCGGGATTGATCTTCAAAGGGTCAGGTTTCTACCTGACCGACTACCGTAGCGATGCCTACAAGAAATCCGCGGAAGCCGACAAGGCCCCTTCCAGCGATTCGGCTCCCAAGTCCGATTCGGGTTCGAAGGGCAGTGATAGCTCGTCGAAGAAGTCAGACTGAGAATCAGTCCGGCTCATCAACCATCGTTTTCCTAAGCCGCCGACTCATCGAAGTCGGCGGCTTGGTTTTCTAAACAATCTTTGACCCGTCCCTTATTTTTTCCAAGGGCCGACGAGTTCGATCAGGTTCCCATCGGGATCGCGATAGTTGGCCAATGCCAAACCGTCGGGGAAGCCTGCTGGCAGCGCGACGGGACACTTGGCAATCGGTTTTGCTCCCGCCTTCTCGGCATGAGCAACTGCCGCATTCACGTCCTTCACGGCGATCGTCAGATAGCGATAGCCGTACGAAGAATGGATGAACGTGTTGTCCACGCGAGCCCCTGGCGATGTCTTGAACTGCATCAGTTTCAGCTTGGTCGCCTTTTCGCCCTTGCCCAGCACCAGGACTTTCACATCCAGCGGAAGCTTGTTCGCAAGGCCCGTATCGAGTGCAAAATCCGCTGGGACTTTAAAGCCGTCCACTTCTTCAAAGCCGATGACGTCCTTATAGAACTTCAGCGACTTGTCGAGGTCGCTGACCACCATGCCCAGATCGATAACTTCGTTCGCAAACCGCGATTCGGATCCGGCCTGTTGGTTGGCAGCAGCTCCCAATGTGAAGGCCAAAGCCACGACCAGGCCGAGCGCGAGCAGTTGAGTCGCTTTTTTCATGAGTCCTGTTCCTGAATGTAAAAGCTGAGTTGTTCCCATCACGCCGGTACGTTAGCCGGATGCTTGATCCGCTCGCAACCGAACCGTCGTATCTTCCGCAGGCGGCTCGGTTCGGCGCGTTGAACTTCGCGGAGATTTCGCGACCGTTGCAATCGAACTTCTCTGTTCGTACGGATGGATCGGCAGTGCCTGAATCCTGTGCCCGATACAAATCAGCACATCCAAACGACATGAATCAGTCGCTCGCGATGAGTTGCAGCCTCTGTTAGACTGCGGGTTCGCAAGTTTTCGATGAAATGCACCACGAATTGCAGCAGTGGAAGGCGAAGGATGGCAAAGCGGAAAGTCGGAGTCTGGCTGGTTGGAGCTTGGGGTGGTGTGGCGACGACTGTCGTCGTCGGGCTCTGTGCCTTGCGCAAGGGTTTGACCGAGACCAACGGCTTGGTGACTGCGTTGCCTCCGTTTGCTCCTCTGGATCTTGTCGGCTGGGATGAACTCGTCATCGGCGGTCACGAAATCCGCGAGACCACGTTTGCTGCCGAAGCCCAGGTGCTGCTCGAAAAATCGCACGTGTTCAGCGCGGCCACGTTATCGTCCATCGCGTCGCAGTTGGCGAAGTTCGATAAGAACGTGCGTCCCGGAACACTGGTCAACGTCGGTGCGAAAATCGACTCGCTCGCTGGTCCCGCTGCGGCGAAGACTCGCAAAGAGACCGCTGCTCAAGCCATCAACCGGCTTGCCAAAGACATCAGCGAATTCAAAACACGCGAAAAGCTGGAACGCGTGATCGTCGTCAACGTCTCCTCCACAGAACCGCCACCACCGGATGAGATCCGCACCTGGGGTTGGGCCGAGATCCAACGCTCGCTGCAAGCCAAGGGAGCCTCGCCGATTCCCGCCAGCACGCTCTATGCGATCGCTGCGATTCAGGCAGGTTGCCCGTTCGTGAACTTCACTCCCTCGATCGGATCCGATCTCCCCGGCCTGTACGAGTATGCTCTTGAGCAGAAGGTCGTGCATGCCGGACGCGACGGCAAGACCGGCGAAACATTGATGAAGGCCGTGCTGGCCCCGATGTTCGCCGCTCGCAATCTGAAGGTCATGAGCTGGGTCGGTCACAACATCTTCGGCAACCTCGATGGCAAGGTCCTCGACGATCCCGTCAACAAAGCCAACAAGGTGAAATCGAAAGATCACCTGCTCATCGAAATCCTCGGCTACAAGCCTCAGTCGCTCGTCTCGATCGAATACATCGAATCGCTGGGCGACTGGAAAACCGCCTGGGACCACATCCACTTCCAGGGCTTCCTGGGGACGCCCATGGTGCTGCAGTTCATCTGGCAAGGCTGCGACTCTCTGCTCGCCGCCCCACTCGTCATTGACCTCATCCGCCTCACCGAACGCGAAGCCCGCCGAGGCAAAGCAGGAGTCATGTCCCACCTCGCCTCCTTCTTCAAGAGCCCCATGGGCAGTGACGAGCCCACTTTTGCTTACCAGTTCCAGCAGTTGATGCACTGGGTGGAGACGGTTGCGAAGGAATAACGTCGACTCATGGGATCCTATTCTGCGCCGAGTTGAGTTTTTCGGACTGAGTTCAGGTAGTCTGCAGCAGTCATTGCTGCTTCTACCTTTCTCGGATCCCTTATGTCACGCAGTTTAAAGATCACGTCCGTCAATCGCGTGGATGGCGACCAGAAGATCGTTGGTCGCAGCCTGGTCGATCGAAGTGCGACAATTCTCGTTTGCACATTGCTCAAAACAGAGAATGCCTCGCCCGTGAATCTTCGCGAGTTCAGCGAAGCCGAGATTGTCGTTTGGGAAACGGCAAGTGGCCTGCCGCTTGGTCCCAACACGTTTCATGCGTTCCTGAAAGCGCAGTTCGGCGCTTAGGCGACCACTCCGAAAATAGACCTTCGCGAATTTGCTGCGGAGGGATAGGATCGCGTGGAAATCGATCAAGTCCCCTCGATTCAGGATGCTGCGAATGAGCGATCAATCAATCATGTCTCGTCGAGAAGCGTTGATTGCGGCCACGGCCGTCGCGTCACTCGCTGCCGTGAGCGACACCCAAGCGGCAACACCGGGCGAGGATTCTGATCCTTACCAGGTCGAAGCCGATAAGATGAATGTTCTACCTAAAGATCCGCTGCTCGCTCTTTCCATCACGTTGCCCGATGGTAAACGCGTCGAGCTGAATGCAACGCAACTCGTAATCGATTTTGGTGGCACTCGGAAACTGTTCGTGAATCGAGGTGGCGTGATGCCATTGCCAACCATCGAACGGCATGCCGTCGTTCACAAGCAACCGAGCACATAACGCAGACCTGGTTCAGACAGGGCGAGCTCAAGCGGCCAGAACTTATTTGCTTTCCACCTCAATGTCGTCAATTCGACGATCACGGTGAAGATGATAAAGATGCTTCGCGTCGTGTTCCTTGGTGTTTTCTTCGTCCAGGATCGATGACCAGACGTCTTGATCTTTGTATTTGACGTACAGGTTGGCATTCGAGAATCGGCACACGCCGTACTTCCAGACTGGGGCATTCTTTCCGCCGTGAGCTTCCAGCATCACGATCACTTCGGGATCGGTTCCTGCCGACGAAACGAAGGCGAACAGAGCTCCGTCGAGGATGTCCAGCTCGGCGCTCTGGTAGCGAAACAACGGCTGAGGGAGCAATCGCAGTTCCCAGGTCCGCGAATTGACGTCGATGCTCTTGGCCGTGAAGCTGCGCGCGAGTTCTCGCAACTGAAACAACCGCTGTCGGGTGTTGTCGGCTGGCTCGGGAGCTTCAGGAAGAGTTTTGAGATCAAAGCCTGAGTGAGGTTCCCAGAGGTTCGGACTCTGGCGCTGAGGGACCAGCGTGGCTGTCGAGACCGAATGAAACTCATGCATGATTCCCCGTTTCCCTTTCACTTGAGCGCGGAACGAGAATATCGAACCAATCGCCTCCGGTCGGCCTTGCCACGTCCAGACAAACACCGATCCATCCTGACCCAGCACCGCGTTGGTCCAGACGTAAATCGGTTCCGGCCGCAGTTCCAGCTTGTGGCGAAGTTCCGCATCGCGGTAGATCGAATACTCTTCAGCATCGGCCGCATAGATCGCGCGGAGTTCCTTGATCCTTTTCGATTCAGGCGAATCATCTCCTCGCAACGTCACTCGGTCACCAACGACAACCAGCAGGCAGATTCCACAGAACAGCATACGACGCCCAAACGTAGCCCGCTTGCCGTTGATTTCAGCTTCGCGTTCCATTCGCTGTTCCCTTTGTTTCGTTCCAGGCAACTCAGCATTCTGGCTTGTTGAGCAGCCTGCGATGTCATTTCTTCAGATGCGAAATTTTCGCATCCAGCCGATCTTGAGCCGAATCATACAGCCAGACAAGTTCACGAGGCACCGTCACCGCGAACGTCGAGCACGCGATGATCTTGCCTTCCGCGACGACGATAATCTGCTGCGGATACGTGTATTTGATCCGCTCCCACGTGGCCATGATTTCGGCCTTCGACATCATTCTTGCGGAGTCACCCGCGACCGGTGACTCGATTTCAGTGAACGAGAGTGCACCTGTGTGGCCCTCGGTAGCACGAAAGAACGTAACGGTGAAACCTGATTCCACGAGAGGCTTTCTAGCTATCTGACGGGCAGAGTATTGCCAACGGCATCGTCGAGAAGTAGCCGCCCTCTCCGTTCACTCTGCTTTGTCAGACGGATCGTCCGACTCCAGGGGATCGGCTTGCACATCCAGCAGTTCATCGGGATACTTCTCAAACATCCCGAGGCCGCCACTCTATCAAGACCGTGCGCGACCGGCCAAGGAACTTGTCGTTCGTTCGGTTAAAACAGTATGAACAGGCACTGGTTCGGTCTCCGAATCAGGTGCTCAAAGGCCCGTCCATGAACCACCCCCAACATTCGCATTCCCACCCCGACAAACCACACGGCGATCACGCTGCGCCGAGTCCTTACTGGACCAGAGCTCATCGCGATTGGAAATTCTGGGGTGTGATCGTGATGTTAGTCGCCATGGTGGTCTACATCTCAACCATGGACCTGGCGCTGCAACCCGAACCCCAAGTTCCAGCACGAACCCCTCAGCAGGTCCCTTAGGCGAACCACAAACGCCGCGGATCAATGGCCAAAGTCGTTGCGTTTCATCACACACAGCGACATTGACCGTTCTGAAGTTGAGGATATTTTCCTTGTCGTGGTCTGCAATCTTGTGCTGGGACGGTCTGTTGCCAGCCGTTGTTGCTGCCATACCGGTCTTTACGTGCTATTTTCTTGGCCGCAACCACTTGGGCGCGTTGTTGGCGGCAGTCATGATTCCGGTATTTGCGTCTTTGATTCGTGCATCTGTAGGCCCAAGGCATCTCCAGCACGCGGGCTCTCCAATTGTCCTGCGCCAGCTCTTCTTTGCCGCTGCTGTGGCAGTACTGTTTGCGATCGAATTGTTCTCAAATATCGCGCAGCTTTCGGAACCATTACCAACCGAAATCTGGCTTATCGTTGCTGCGGCCTATTTCATGTATTTTGGCCTGATCGTTTTGGCAATGAGGCCATTTCCTTTGTGCGCGCTGACGACTGATCAACAGCATTGAGTTTCGAAGGCATGATGCCCGTCGTAAATTGCATCTCGTGCATGGGCGGCGGTCTGGTCCGCTTGAAGATAATCTCTCTGCCTGAGATACTCCGTTTCAGCAGCGTCCGGACCGACCAGCGTGCCGGGACTGTAGCTCAATCGGTTAGAGCAGAGGACTCATAATCCTTTGGTTCAGGGTTCGAGTCCCTGCAGTCCCAATCAGCAGAACCCCTGTTTTTCAGGGGTTTCTGTATTTCTGGTCCTGACAATACAAAACTGGTCGAGTGGGTGGGACTCACCGGTTGCTCAGCAGGAAGCGGCGGACGTGATCTGCGATTTCGTCGGCTGCGGTATCGAGAGCAAAATGGCCAGCATCCAGGATGTGAACATCAGTCTTTGGAACGTCACGGCGATACGCTTCGGCCTCGGCTAGCTCGAATGACGGGTCGTACTTGCCCCATACGACCAGCATGCGTGGTTGGCTCTTCTGCATCCAAGCCTGCCATTTGGGATAGGATTCGACGTTCGTGCGATAGTCGAAAAAGAGATCGCTTTGAATGTCCGCCTGACCTGGCTTGCTCAGGAACGCGAATTCGTCCGTCCAGAGATCCGGGTCATACTTCTCCGGGTGAGGGTCGCTACCAACGTGTCGGGCTCTCGTTGTGGCGAGGGACAGCAAGTTGGTCCGTAGCGTCGCTTCATGTGCCGCACGGTCAGCCCAGAACGCGCGCCTTGTCTTCCAGATGGCACCCAGGCCTTCGTTGTGAGCGACGGCGTTCTGAACGATCAGGGCTTCCACACGATCTGGGTGAGCCAATGCCATGCGAAAGCCAACTGGCCCGCCATAATCCTGCATGTAAAGAGTGTACTTTTTGAGGTTCAACGCTTCGGTGAAGTGGTTCATCACGGCAGCGAGTTTATCGAACGTATAGGTGAACTCTTGAGCTGCCGGCGCATCGCTGTGTCCGAAGCCCGGATAGTCAGGAGCAACGAGATGAAAGCGATCGTCTCCACCGAACCGAGTGAATAGCGGCTCGTACATGCGTGACGACGAAGGAAGCCCATGCAGCAGCAACAACGTTGGAGCATCCTTTGGCCCGGTCTCACGATAGAAAATGGACAGACCATCCACGGTCACCGTTCGGTAGGAAGTCCGTTGCGCCATCTTCGGTTCCGGTGATTCGGCGAACACGTTGACTGCGAGGATCAGCGAACCCGCAAGACAAAGCGATACCATCTTTAAGGGAAACATGTCATCGACCTCCATCAATTCGTCGCCATCTCACGAATCGGTATTTTACATTCAATGGCACCGCGAGTTCGAGTCTCGTCGCGGCATTATCAGCCGATAGAAGCCACTGCAATTTGGCTGGCAGGCGAACCAACGATTTTCGTCTTGTATCTCGCGAACCTAACCCTGGCGCTGGCCTCTAACCGGTATTCTTTTTTGGAGGAACAATGGACGAACAGCGCGAATTGATTTTGGATCAGTTTACTCGACAGGCGATTCCCTTTTCGCAACTGCATGCCAAGGATGATGCCCAGATCCATCAGCTGTTGATCAACACGGCCGGCATTGAAGCGAACGATAATGTGCTTGATGTCGCCTGCGGACCGGGTCTGGTGGCGTGCGAGGTCGCCAAAGTGGCAAAGCATGTCACGGGAGTAGATCTCACTCCCGCCATGACCGAGCAAGCTCGCAAGCATCAACAATCGCTCGCGCTGACGAACCTCGACTTTGTGGTGGGAGACGCTTATCCGTTGCCGTTTGCCGATGGCGAGTTTAGTCGCGTCGTCACGCGATATTCGTTTCATCACTTCACGAAGCCGGAACTCGCGTTTGCCGAAATGGTTCGCGTCTGCCGTCCCGGCGGTCGGGTCACAGTTTGTGATGTGTTCATGAACTCGACGGAACAGGCTGACCTTTACGACTGTATGGAAAAGCATCGAGATCCATCGCATACCCACGCGCTGCAGCTGAACGAATTCGAGGCTCTGTTCAGCGGGCTCTCCGATATTCGCCGCGAGTTCTACAAGTATCCCGTCAATGTGGACGTGCTGTTGTCCCGCTCGTTCCCTGAGCCAGGGGGCGCGGAATCGTTTCGTGAAATGGTCGAGGGCGACATTGGAGTCAACCGGATCGGGATTGATGCCAGTCGCGACAATGGGCTTGAGTTTGCGTTTCCGGTTGTGATTATTTCTGGAAAGAAATAGTGACAAGCCGCGCAAGAACGTCGAGTAAATTCGACAGTTCTAAACACTTATCGGGCTGAGTTTGGCACTGCTTGTCCCAAAGCGGCCAAGCAGTGGCACATCGGCACGTTGGAGTTAGTTGAGCACCGCGCCTGGGCTCAGGCCCAAGGTTGCGGCTCGTTGCCCGAGATTTCTTCGGTCGCCAGTTCACCCGGTGGTCGGGGGCCGAGGTATTGGAAGTAGTGGCATTCGATGCGGCCGTTGTAGAGTTTGCGGCGGCGGTCCGCTTTGCGACGGAAGAATCGTTCGACGCCGGGGTGTGTGGTCAGGACATAGATCGACCATGTCTTGAGTGGCTCGAAGGCGTCG
>CBIHQO010000217.1:0-8932 GCA_966211735.1 uncultured Schlesneria sp. | reverse complement strand
ACTTCGCCGGTTGCTTGATGGTCCATAATTCTTCGTTGAACGACGTAAAAAGGTCAAAGTCGGTGGTCGTAACGCGGGGAACTAACCCTGTAATTCGTTGCCGCGATCCACGTCGATCGTCAGGTGATTGTTGTAGTAGTTCAAGGCGATGGCCAATGCGACTGCAGCTTCCGCGGCAGCCAGCACCACCACAAACAACGCGGTCGCCTGACCATCCAGGCCCAGTGGTGTATAGCGTGAAAAAGCAACGAAGTTAACGTTGGCTCCATTCAGAACCAGTTCAACACCCATGAGGACGCCGATGCCGTTCCGCTTGGTCGCCATGCAGACAACGCCGCAGACGAACAAGACCGCTCCGACGAACAGGTAGGATTCCAGTCCAACTTCACCCATCAAATCACCTCTACTTCCGTGGCCGAACCCTGACTACAGGTCCACTCCAGGGCCGGAAGTTGCCCGACGCTTCGCTCGTGCCAGATAAGCGGCACCAATCAACACGACCAACAAGTGGATCGAGATAATTTCAAACGGCAACAGATACCCTGGCGCCAATGACTGGCCTGCAGGTTGATTCAAATCACGATCGGGGCGCAGTCCGAAGAAGCTCAGTCCAAGCTGCCGAACCGTCCGTCCTGATTGACGACGAGCATGCACTGCTTGAATCGCCTCTTCGGCAGTCGCCTTCTCTTCGGGAGTCGTCGCATTGGCAAGTTGTTCTTGCAGATGACGATCCTGCGTGGCGTCGACCACAGCCGGCGAATCACCCGCCGCCGGAATTCGAGCTGACACGTCAGCCCAGTCGACAGAGTTGATCCCGAACAACAGTACGAACAACAGAACCAAGCCCACGCCACTGCCGAGCATGACTTCCGCGGGCGAAGCTTGAACCTTAATGGTGTGACCGCTGGCGGTCAGCATCACGCCGAACACCAGCAGAACGACGGTTCCACCGACGTAAATCAACAGCTGTGCCGCGCCCAGGAAGTCGGCATGCAGCAAGAAGAACAATGCTGCGACCGAACCGAGCGAGACGACCAGCCAGAACGCCATGCGAACGACGTTTTGAGTTGCCACGACGGCAATTGCGCCGCCGCAGGTCAGAATCGCAAACACCCAAAACAGCAGTTGCTCGGTCATCGTGCCACCTCCGAACGAGTCTGAGCGATGGTGGATGAAGGAGCCGACGGTGCGACCACGGACGCTACTGATTTCACGGGGGGGCCAAATAGTACAGGGCGGCCTTTAGTCGAAGCGACAATCAGCGGCCAGAAGACGGCACCCAAGAACAAGAAGCAGCTAATTGGCACCAGGTACTTCAGGCAGGTCGTCATCACCTGGTCGATTCGCAGTCGAGGCAACGTCCAGCGAACCCAAATCTGTAGGGTCACCAGCAGTGATGCCTTGATCACGAACACGTGAGCCGCCAGCAGATTGGCGATGTATCCACCTAAGTTGAAGCCAGTCACTGGTGTGTTTGGCATCCAGCCTCGCAGGCTTCCGAAGATCGCTTCGGGAATCACGATGCCCGTTTCCCATCCACCCAGGAACAGCAGCACCGCGATACCACTGACTGCGAACATGCTGGCGTATTCGGCCAAGAAGAAGATCGACCAGCGAAAGCCGCTGTATTCAGTGTGGAATCCCGCCACCAGTTCACTCTCAGCTTCCGCCAAGTCGAACGGGGCTCGCTTCACACTCGCAGTTGCGACGGTGAAGTAGCAGAAGAACGCGAAGAAGGCGAACGGGTCATGGAAGATGAACCAGTTCCAGACTCCACCCGTCTGCATTTGCGAAACGACCTGCAGATTCAGCGAACCCGCGATCAGCAGCGGAATCAAAGCACAGATCGCCATCGGGATTTCGTAGCTGACCATCTGAGCCGCTTCACGCATGGCTCCAAACAACGCCCACTTCGATCCGCTGGAATATCCCGCGAGAATGATTCCGAGGACTTCCAGAGACATCAGCGCCAGGATCAGGAATGCACCGCACTCGGCCGCGACACCGATCCACCCATCAGCCACTGGAAGCACCATGAACGCTGCAAATGATGCGATACCAGCCAGATACGGCGCCATTCGGAAGACGACGCTGTCCGCGTCTTTGGGAATCAAGTCTTCCTTCTGGATCAGCTTGATACCGTCGGCGATTGTCTGCAGCCAGCCGAATTTACCGCCGACTCGTGTTGGACCAAGGCGGTCCTGAATACGACCGGCGACTTTTCGCTCCAGCCAGATGTAGAACACGGGAAGCCCGCCAAACAGTCCAAGCAGCAGGCTGGCATGGATCACCGCAGCAAGCAAAAACGCTATTAGCGCTACGGTTTCCGAGTTGCCTGCAAACTTCAAGAAGTTCGACAGGAAATTTTCTAGCGTCAATACGGCAAGGGGGCCGTTCATTGGTCACTCGTGTAGGCGTTCAAAAACAGCGCGCAGCGCAGGCGTCTAGCCACGATCGGCGAGGAACTATGCCAGATGGGTTTCGGCGATTCAAGCGACCACCGAGCAAAACCCCCGCTATTCTCAGAGTCGCGAATTTTCAGCCTGACAAGTATGTCAGGCTTCCCTAATCGCATTGATAACGTAGTCACGCCGCCACGCGACAGGAGTTGCCGACGCTTTAGTCGGATTCCTGTGCGTGCCGTCGTTGGCGACTTAGGCAAATCCATCGGAAGTCAGTGCTATTTTTTGGCTTTCAATGCGTCTTCCGCAGACTTCCGAACTTCTTCAGATGAATCCTTGGTCGCCGCTTTCAAGGCTTCCTGGGCGGGTGCGGAGCTGGTGCCGATTTTTCCCAAAGTCCGGGCAGCCTCGGCTCGGAGTTCGGCTCGGTGGGATTCTTGGAGCGTTTTGATCATGAGCGGAATTGCCGTCTGGATCGTGGCGGCATCGGGTGCAATCTGAATCAGAGCCCAGGCGGCCACTGTTTGTTCATGGTGGTTGCGGCTCTGCAACAACCGCTGCAGGGCGGGTATTGCGTCTTTCGCGCCGGCTCCGATACGTCCCAGAGCGTAGCTTGCGGGGCGGCGAGCGACTGGATCTGGGCCATTCACCAGAGCAATCAGTTCAGGGACGGCGGGTTGGCTGGCCGATCCAATTTCCGCCAAAGCGACGATTGCCTCCAGCCGGACATCAGGAACTTCATCGGCCAAAGCTTTTTGCAGCTCCTTCACGGCCCCGGATGATTTTGATCCGAGTTTACCCAGTGTGATGGCCGCTTCTCGACGAACGCGAGGTCGCTCGGATGAAAGAGCTGCTGCCAGGCGTGGTACGGCGAGCTTTGCGTACTCGGCGTTGTCGGGTTCAAGCTGCAGCAAGGCCCAGACACTGGCTAGTCGCAGCATGGGGTCATCGGAGTCAAGCGACTTCTTCAAGGGCTCGGTGGCCGTTTTGGATCCAATTTTGCCGAGGGCATAGGCGGCGGCTCCGCGATAAGCGAATCCTTTTTCGTCCATCAGCTTGATCAAAGCTGGCGTGGCGCTGTCGGCCGAGTGGCCGATAGAGGCCAGCGAGACGGCCGCTTCCCGACGAGTCTCCGCGTCTTTTGAGGACAAGAGTTCAGTCAGGGCTGGGACAGCATCTCCAGCGTCAGGGCCGATTTCCCCGAGAACGGTCGTCACCAGCTGCTGAAAGTGAGCGACTTTAAGCTTCTCGATCAGGGCAGGCACGGCCGGCTTGCCAATTCGCGCGAGGGCACTGGCGGCGGCAACCGTCACGGAACCATGCGGATCATCCAATGCTTTTGCCAGGGCGGGAACCGCTGCCTTCGCGTCTGCTCCGATGTTTCCCAACGCGGCGGCGGCGTTCTGTCGCACGATTCCGTCTTTGTCTTCCAGGGCCTTAGCGAGCTGTTCCGTCGCCGGAGCCGCCGCTGCGCCGAGGTCACCTAGTGCATCGGCAGCATGGATTCTCACGGCTGGCTTGTCGCTTTTGAGCTTGCCAACCAAGGCGGCGACGACTTCTTTTGGCTTTGCTCCGATCGCGCCCAACGCCCGCATGGCATGCCAGCTGACATCGTCATTGTCTGAACCAACGGCGGCCAGCAACGCATCAACGGCTCCCGCGGCATCGGATCCAATCGCCCCAAGTGCATCGGCCGCGTTGATTTTCGCGGTCGCGGCGGAGCCTGCCAACGCTGTCTGGAGCGGGGCAATCGCAGTCGGGCCAGCAGCAATCAATCCCTGAGCGGCCTCTGCACCGAGTCCCCCAGGTTGTGCTAATCCGGTCACGAGGACGGGAATCGCAGCGGCAATGTCTGCTTTCTCGTGGATGCCAATCGATGTGATGGCGAAAGCGGCACCGATTGAAACCGCAGCATCCTTCGATGCCAGTAGTGTTCTGAGTTGAGGCAAAGCGGCCTTCGCATCTGTTCCGAACAGCCGCAGGGCTTCGATCGCGCATTGTTGCAGGACTGGAGTTTTGTTGTCTGACAAGGCTCCGATCAGGGCGGGGACAGCGACAGACGCTTCGGAATTGATCCGTCCCAGGGCGATGGCCGCTTCAAGTTTGACGCCGAGATCGTCATTGCCGAGCAGCTTGACCAATTGAGGGACAGCAGGAGCGGCTCGCGGCCCCATCTTGCCCAGCGATTCCGCCGCGCTCACCTGTTCGTTCATCGAACCGGATTCGAGTTGCTTCGTCAGCGAAGAGACGGTCGGTTCCGCAGCGGCCGCAATGCCGAGAGCCGATGTAATCAGTAATGCCGTCAATGACCCTCGCCATACCATGTCAAATCCCCTTGAGTGGTCGCCAAAGCTTGAACGCACGGTGTTCGCTGGATACAAATGAGAGTGTTACTCTCGCTTGATTTAATGAGATGTGGTCGAGATTCTATCGAAGCAGGCCACGTGGATGCCACTCACACGGCCTGTCATACACAACTTTCCGTCAGCCGATGATCACTAAGGGACAGCGAAGATGAGCCGCAAGGTGCTGATGATGTCATTGACGATCGTTGCCCTGACGTCGAGCGTGGCAATGGCCCAAACGCGGTGGTATGTCGGCCCCCAACCCGGCTACGGGGGATACGGTAATGGTTACAGCTACGGTTATGGGGGGGCCACGACACCCGGTTCGGCTGCTGGTATGGCCATGGCTGACATTGTTCGTTCGCAGGGTATGTATAACCAGATGACTTCGGCCGCGATGGTCAATGTCGAGGATGCTCGCAGCAAATTCATCGACAACCAGCGGCAGTGGACCGAAGTGTATCTGATGAAGCAGCGAGCCTTGAATGCCGAGCACGCTCAGCAGAAAGAAGAGACTCGCGCTCGTAACGCCCGTTATCAGGAATACACGGCCAGCCACTCCGATATGCCGTCCCGACTGCCCACCAGCGAACTTAATCCTTCGACAGGCCAAATCACCTGGCCAGCGGCGCTGATGCGAGACTTCTTTGTTGATCAGCGTCAGCCAATCGACCAGATGTTTATCGCCCGAGCTCATACCGGGACGACCTCCGAACTTTCGGACGCCATCGTCAAGGGGATCAAGAACCTGCAGGATGAACTTCGCAAGCACATCCGTGACCTGGGGACTCAGGAGTACCTGGACGCTCGCAAGTTCCTGGACCGACTTTCCCTCGAAGGCCGCTTCCCGACAGGTTGATCTCTGTCGATCACGCTCTATCACAACAGGCGTGCCTCTGGATTGTCCGCTGCGGACAACCAAGTGTCGATGCGACTCGATCGTGATAGTGATGTCATCTGCCTGGGTGTTGCCAGCGACTTTCTGCTGTGATGATCGCGGCACCGACAGCGGCGAAATGCACTCCACATCCTGAGGGCAGTCGCGCTGGATGGTCTGAAGCCGGCAATCCAGCGGCATTGCTTTACAACGTTAGCGCGCGGATCGACTCCGCACGCTAACAATCAATCCGTATCTCACTTGCCCGTCTTAGTCGCCTTCGGCTCGCAATACTTCAACGAGATGAGCGCATAAGCGGTAGCCAGGTCGGGGTTGCCCTCCATCCAACGCTCGTTCTTATTCAGCCAGGCGCCATTGCTTTGCTGAGTTGTGATCAGGTGGTCGGCCATTTCTTTTCGCCAATCGTGTGCCTTGCCCTGAGCGTCCTTGATGGTGTCCAAGTCCATCGTTGACAGAGCTTTGGCAAACATCTGTGAGTAATACAGGTATCCCTGCTGGCCCAGGCCTGGGTTCTCTTCCACAGTGTAGTGCTTCGTAATCCATTCGAAGGCGGCTTTCACGCGAGGATCTTCGGGGGTCAATCCCGCGAAGATCATGCTCTTCAGGCCGACATAGGTCATGCTGCCGTACGACCGCAGTCCGCCGTTCGGCTCGTTCCCCGCCTGTGAATTTCCGCCAGCAGCGGGGGTGTAATAGAAGCCACCGTCATTAATCAACGTCGAGAACTTTGTCGTGTTGTGTTCCGTTTCGAGATTCTGGCACCGAGACAGAAACACGAGCGCCTTCTTCACGGCAGGGTCGTCTTTCGTCGCGCCTGCGGCCTGCAAAGCGTCCAGGAAAAAGACGGTGTTTGACAAGTCGGGTCGATCGCCCGTACGGCCATAGCCTGCGCCACCATATTTCACATCGGACGCATCCGTCGATTCACTATCGTCCCACTGCAATTTGCGAAGATACTTTTCCGCTTTGGCAATCGCGTCTTTGTATCTGCCATCTTTGTTGGCCTGATGAAAGGCCAGCAGGCAAATTGAGGTCTCATAATTTCCATGATGGCTTTTAGGAGCGTAGATGCCTCCATCCGGTTGAGTAAACGTCGCTAAGTGCTTCAGTCCCTTGTCGACCACGGGATCCGATGCTGGCACACCACTCAGCAGCAGCGAATACACGACCAGTCCAGAAACCCCTGGCGATTCTGCCGAAGTCCAGAACCCCTCATTTCCCTGACTCGTCTTCAGGAAGTTGACCGCTTTGTCCCGAGCCTTTGCGACATCTTCCGCCTTGGGCCCCACCGTCTGAGCGTAAAGAACGCTCCCCGAGGCAAGCACCCCTGCCATCATAACTAGAACCGACGAAGCCCATCGCGACATGATGCACCTGATTCAAAGAGGAACCGACCCGACATTGCTCACACGATACGACGACATCCAGCAATTGTTAAGCCGTCTTCGGTGCAATGAACGTAACCCTGTCCGGTGTCGCCCCGCCGTATCTGTCGACGTTGGTATTACCGACACTGGTTGTCGATTTATGCGACAAACGCAGGGCTTTACGGTCTTCGTCGACTCGCTCAACTCAGTTCCGCGATCGGCGTTCCTGACGGCAAGGCCAGATGAGGTCGGCCCGAATTGTCGAGATACTGTTTCTGCGTATCGACACCCAGGAAACGATAAATCGTCGCCAGCACATCCTGAGGCGACTTGGGATTCGTTAACGGGAACGCACCCTTGGCATCCGACGCACCGACGACTCGACCGCCACGAACCGGCCCGCCAGCCAGGGCCGCGCTGAACACGTTTGGATAGTGATCTCGACCGGCATCGTTGTTCACGCGTGGTGTTCGCCCAAATTCGCCCCACGCCACCACCAGCGTATTGTCAATCAGGCCGCGCTCGTTGAGATCCTCGATCAATGCCGTGAAGGCTTGATCCCACCGCGGCAGGAAACCGAGCCGCAACGATTCAAATCCTTTGACGTGCGTGTCCCACCACCGCAGATCGACCGTGACCAGTCGTACCCCTGCTTCGACTAACCGCCGAGCCAACAGCATCCGCTGACTCCAGGCCGGTGACCCGCAACGGTTCGAAGCTCCGGGATCGAACGCGGGCATCATGCCATAACGCTCGCGCATCGATTGAGGTTCCGCATTCAGATCGAATGCCGCTCTGGCCTTCGGTGAATTCAAGATCGTCCATGCCTTCTGAGTAAACCGATCGATTGCTCGCATTTGACCAGAGCGATCGATTTGCTCCTCCACACGATCAAGCCCCGTCAGCAGTTCGCGTCGATCACCCAACCGATGAACATCCAGCCCGTCCGCCAGCGAGAAATTCGGCACACTGAACGGCTGCGACAGATTCGCCGGATCGGCCAATGTTTCAAACGGCTTGTTCGCCACACCCAGGTAGGCCGACCCCGCACCGGGCAGCATCCTGGGGATCATCACATACGCGGGAAGATCCGGTGAAAGATGCCCCAGTTGCTCGGCCACGATCGAACCGCAACTCGGGTGTATGTTCTCATCGGGATTCGGTCCGGTGTTATACCCAGTAAAACAAATCTGATCGCCAGTTGAATGCCCGGCATCGTGATGATTCAGGCTGCGGATGATCGACCACTTGTCCATGATCGCCGCTGACTTCGGCAGCATGTCCGTGAGTTGAATCCCCGGCACCGACGTCGACATCGTCCCAAACTCACCCCGATATTCGACGGGCGCATCCGGCTTGGGATCCCACATATCAATATGACTGGGCCCGCCGCGCATCCACAGAATAATGACCGAACGTTCCGGATTCGCGGTCGCAGCCGTGGCCTCGCGCTGCAGCAGACCCGGCAACGACAACCCACCAAATCCCAAGGCCCCCGCCTGCAGAAACCCACGCCGACTCATTCGCAGTGATTGGCGAAACTGATCACATCCGATGGCAGATCGCATGATGGCAGGTTCCGGCGGGAAGTTCGGCGGGCGAGCAACTACATATTTGTATCGACTTATCTACTGGAGATCAAGAAGTCTCGATGCGTTTGCCGTTCAACACGACCAGCAATCCGCAGATCCATCATAGTCCTCACAACTTAACGAGCGTGGCAACTCCCATAAGGCCAACAACCCGAACCAAATCCTTGCCGAGCCCCTCTGAACGCGATACAAATTGATCTCCGCCGGTTTCACCTCAGTGAATCACCGGCCCAAGGGCGATTAACTCAGTGGCTAGAGTGCCATCTTCACACGGTGGAAGTCACAGGTTCGAATCCTGTATCGCCCATTTCTTAAGTTTGAGTCCAAT